>JBBUDY010000001.1:0-1202 GCA_038057055.1 Patescibacteria group bacterium
TGGAGTGTCCCCCGTACGTTAGACAACGTTTCTCATTTGTCCCATGATAAAGCCATATGGGAAAACATCATGACGCGATGACGAAGGAAAAGGTACTTCTAGCCATTAAGAACGGGGAAAGCGTGGCCGCGGTCTCCGTTGCTCACGGCGTAAGCAGCCACACCATTTATGCCTGGCTTCGAGGCCAGACGGACAACACCGGCACAAGTGCCTTGGAGATAGCCAAGCTCCGCCGTGAGAATCAGGAACTCAAGGAAATCATTGGCTGGTTCACGCTCAAGGAGAAGCGCGGGGAAAAAAATCAGGGAAGGTAGGCGACGTATGGCAGATACAAAAAACAAGACCGCGCTCGCCAAGAAACTGGGCGTCTCCAGAGCGTCCCTGTACTACCGCCCCAAAAAGCCCAAAGAAGACAGTGTGATCAAGGAGAAGATACTGGTTCTGCGCGGCGAGCACCCGGCCTACGGGCATCGTAGGATGGCGCTCCACCTAGGCCTAAATCGCAAGCGAATCGCCAGGATTATGAAGAAGTTTGGTATAAGGCCGAAGATCATGCGTGGGAAACCCTGGAAACCAGGAGATGTCGGGAAACCTGCGACAGCAATACCAAATCTCGCTAAAACTCTGTGTCCCATCAAAGCGAATGTTCTATGGGCCGGAGATTTCACATACATTCCCTGGAGAGGCGAATTCATCTACGTCGCCACAGTCATCGACGTGTACACGCGCGAAATTGTCGGTTGGCACATCGGGATGCGGCACACCACGGATCTGGTCATCCAGGCGTTCCTGGACGCCATCAGCCGCGCGAGCAAGGCTTCACAGATCTTTCACTCGGACCAGGGTAGCGAGTATGTAAGCGGCGAATATGAGCTTTTGCTTGCTAATCTCGATGTCAGGGCGTCGCAAAGCAAAAAGTCCAGTCCGTGGGAAAACGGCTTTCAGGAGTCCTTTTACAACCAGTTCAAGCTCGAGCTTGGCAAACCATCACGATTTACGGATTTAGGTGAGCTTGTGGAAGCTATCCACGCCCAAATGCTGTACTATAACCAGAGACGAATCCACTCCGCCCTCAAAATGCCTCCCGCAGCCTTCCGGATTCGGCACGAAAACAAAACAACGGCCATTGTGGCCGTCTAAATTCACCAATTATTAACCGGGTCAAAACGAGAAACACTGTCTAAAAAATCGGGTACATACCA
>JBBUDY010000002.1:0-47647 GCA_038057055.1 Patescibacteria group bacterium
AGCCGGAGAAATATATCCGCACATTCGCGGGTGATATGGATATGGTGAAAAAGGGCGGGACACCCGACCTTGCACCGCTTGGCGCAGTATCTCCGCCAAAACCGACTGCACCGCCGATTGCTCCAAAACCAGTACAACCACCCGTTCCGGCTACACCGCCACCACCGTTAGTTATTGCACCTGTGAGCCCGGCTCCACCACAGGTGGCACCGAAAAATCCGCCGCTCCAAACCTACTCAAATGATTTTTCTGAGCGGATGAAGACAACGCATGCCTCAACTGCGACCGTACTTGCCGCGGAACAAGACAAGGCACCACGAGCTCCTCATGTAGCATCGCAAGAGTCTCCATCGTCTATCAGTCTTCCCTATGTTATTGCGAGTCTCGTGCTTCTTGTCGTAAGTCTTGCGGGCGGGACTATAGCGTATATGCAGTACAGAACAGCATCGGCGCCGGTTGTAACGACTCCAGTTGTATCCACACCAATCTTTGTGGACGAACGAGAAGAGATTTCAGGTATTGATGCGACACTGTTGCAATCAGTGGTCAGCTCGGTGAGTCGTCCTCTTGCTGCGGGCACGGTCCGACTCCTGTATGTCGCAACGGCGAGCGATGAAAATATCTTTACCGCACTTCCTGTATCAGCACCCGATGTACTTTTGCGCAACGTGCAGACAAAAGGGAGTATGGCAGGAGTAATCAATGTCGGCGGCAACCAGAGCCCCTTCTTTATACTTTCTGTTTCGTCATACAGCACTGTGTTCTCCAGCATGCTTGCGTGGGAGCCGCTTATGCCTGACTATCTCTCTGAACTCTTTCCGTCATATCAGATTCCGATTGGAGAGACGACAGCTACTTCAACAGTGGCGACCACAACAGAAACAGCTTCTGCATCTGTAGCCGGATTTTATGATGCAACCATCGTGAATCACGATGTGCGCGTGTACCGTGACGCTTCAGGTCGCGATATGCTCCTCTACGGATTCTGGAACCAGGCGACACTTATTATCGCGCGAGATGCCACAGCATTTACAGAAATAGTTGGGCGACTTTCGACTGCCAGCACGCCTCGATAATGTCTGCTATGATTCTTCCATGAAGACTGAGCACTTCAGAAAGAAACTTGAAGCCGAGAAAGTGCGGTTGGAGTCTGAAATGGGAACGGTCGGGCGCAAAAACCCTGCCGTTCCCGGCGATTGGGAGGCCATACCGTCAGAAACAAGCACTGAAGCGGATCTCGCTGATCAGGCCGATGTAGTGATGAATCGCGATAGCAATATTGCCATTCTTGCTGACCTTGAGGCGCGGTACGACACTATTCTTGAAGCACTTTCGCGCATAGAAGAAGGAAAGTATGGGAAATGCGAAGTGTGTCACGGGAAAATAGAAGAGGCGCGACTCGAGGCCGACCCCTCGGCGACAACCTGTATCAAGGATTTATAACGGATTCGACAGCTCACCACAAGCAACAATGCCTATTGCAGTGCACAAGAAAGGATACGCAAAGACGTTTGCTGCGCAGCCGATTGGTTCAGCGGCAGAACTGGTAAGCGTCGAGGCTGATCTTACGCGCGGACTCCACGCGTTCTCTGTCGTTGGTCTCGCTGATAAAGCGGTTGGGGAGGCGCGCGACCGGGTGAGTGCGGCGATACGGCATTCCGGCATCAAGCCGCCAAAACAACAGAACAAACGCATTATCCTCTCGCTCTCGCCGGCAGACCTGAAAAAAGAAGGTTCGCATTATGACCTCGCGCTTGCGCTTGCATATCTAATTGCCGCAGATGAACTCGCTCCTTTCACCACTGAAATGCTCTTTTCTGGAGAGCTTGCACTCGACGGCACGCTCCGGAGCGTGCGCGGAGTGCTCCCGCAGGTGCTCGCCGCGAAACGCCGCGGCATCACCACGATTTTCATTCCACCCGGGAATGCGCGCGAGGCGCTTCTCGCTGGGGGTGTCACGGTCTATGCGCCAAAGACGCTTGCAGAGCTGTTGCAACACTTGAAGGGCGAGAAACCGCTCCCGCGCCTCGTGCGCGATCGGCAGACACCAGTGCCGCCGCCTTCGCTCGACTTGCGAGATGTAAAAGGGCAGGAGAGCGCGAAGCGCGCGCTCGAAATTGCTGCTGCAGGTCGTCACAACATCGTCTTCTACGGACCGCCGGGGACAGGGAAGACGATGCTCGCGCGAGCGCTCGCAGGCATCCTCCCGCCGCTCACGGATGACGATATGCTCGAGGTAACTGCGATACATTCAACTGCGGGGCTGCTCAAAGAAGGAGAGGCGATGCACTGGCCGCCCTTTCGTTCGCCACACCACTCTATATCGCACGTGGCGATCGTGGGTGGTGGCGCATTCCCGAAGGCGGGCGAAGTCACGCTCGCGCACAAGGGAGTGCTTTTTCTCGATGAGTTTCCTGAATTTGATTCGCGAACACTCGAGGCACTTCGACAGCCGCTTGAAGATCGCGTGGTTACCGTTTCGCGAGCACGGGCGAGCGTCACCTTCCCCGCTGACTGCATGATAGTTGCGGCGATGAATCCGGCGAGCACGCTCTCCGAGGATTCCCGCGTGGCGATGCGGGCGGCAGAGAAACAGTCGCGCCGTATCTCGCGGCCCATCGTTGACCGCCTCGACCTCTGGATAGAAGTGCCGCTTGTCCCGCATGACACGCTCGCGAAATTGAGTACTGGCGAGCCGTCAGAGAAGGTGCGCGAGCGTGTGGTCGCGGCGCGCGTGCGGGCCGCGAAGCGCACCGGAAAAAGAAATGCGACCAATGCCGCGCTCACCGGCCGCGAGCTTGATGAGAAAAGTGGCTTCACCACTGCGGCAAAAGAGACGCTTACACAATCTGCTGTCCGACTCAACCTTTCACCGCGCAGCTACCACCGCACGATGCGCGTCGCGCGCACCATCGCCGACCTTGCCGGTGCGGACACCGTTACCCCCGCATATGTCCACGAAGCACTCCAATACCGCCCGCGCGGCCTATTCGGGTTTGAATAAGTCGTCCATAAATCGTGAAAAAGGTGTTTTCCCCGACCTTTTTCACGATTATGTTGACAAAAGCGTTAACACGACTATACTGTTAGTATGATAAAAATATTATCAGTAGTTAAAAAGATTAGTACCCTCCGAGAGAGGTATTATAGAGCATTTGTTGGTAAAGAGGCACTTCTTACACTTATCTCCGAAGCTGAAATCTCTGAGCAAGTTTACAACTCAAATGCTATTGAAAATAGTACGCTCAGTCTTGAAGAAACAGAAAAAATATTGCTCCAAATCGATCTTGACCGTTTCATCAGCGAACGCGAGATCTTTGAAGCAAAAAACCTCGCGCGAGTTGTTTCATATATCGACAAACGTGCTAAGGAACAGGAACTCTCACTCGATGTCATACTATTTCTGCATAAGATGCTCATTGCAAACATTCGTGATGATATTGCGGGAAGGTTTCGTAAAGAAAGAGAGTATGTGCGCGTTGGTAGCCACATCGCCCCAGCACCTCAAGAAATAATTGAACGATTAAATAAAATGCTGACTGAATATAACTCTGCAAGTCATGAGAGTATCATCAAGCGTGTCGCTCGACTACATCTCGCATTTGAATACACCCACCCGTTTATCGATGGCAATGGGCGCATTGGACGTGTACTCAATAACTATATATTAATCCGCGAGGGGTATGTGCCCATCAACATCAAGTTTATCGACCGACAAAAATATTATGATGCTTTCACTGCATATAACAAAAACGGTGCGACCACCCTCATGGAAAAGATTGTGATAAAAGCGCTGACCAATAGCTATTACAAGCGTCTTGCGTATCTTGAAGATAAAAAAATTGTCACTTTGAATGAATATGCAAAGAGCAACAATCTTTCACACTCCGGTCTCATCAACAAAGCCGGTCGTCAAACAATAGAGGCTTTTCTGGAAAAGGGCGTATGGAAGATAGGACAGAACTTTTAGCTCTAACCACGAAGCGCTCCAATACCGCCCCCGCGGTCTGTTCGGGTTTGAATAATCACATACTTCATTTTTGTGCTATACATATACACGGAATCTAGGCGGCGCTCGGGAACGGGCGTCATTCTTTGCTGAAACAAGGGAGAAGTCATGACAACTATCGCAGTAATCGGCCACCCCCAAAACGGTGCCGAACTCACAGATACGCAACGGGCTGGATTGGCGAGTACGTTGAGGCAGCTTGACTTACTGACCCGGAAGAAAAAGATGGTGGCTGTGCTCTCTTCACCCGTGGAGAATGCGATGGCGTACGCAAATCGGTTCGTGACACATTTCGGACTGAAGAAGGTCGAGGACTGCGAAGGGCTTCTCCGGGATACTGCCAATGGTGACTTTAGTGACGGATGCGATTGCCTCGATGACTATCTGAACAGCAATTTTGGTCTCGTCGTAGTGGTTGTCGCGACTAGTATCGCGCTAGACTTCGCATGTGCACTCGCGAAATACCCGGCAGCAGTGGGTACGACGGTGTACACCTATCCCAACCCATCAGGCGTTTAGGCGCCAGCCGTCCCAACGAAAACCGCCCCGGCGATTTCGACGGGGCGGTTTTCGTTTTTATATGAAGTAATTTATTGTGGCTCGCACACGGAGCGAAGTGGGCAATTACGGAAAGGATTTGCAGCGCCGCGGACTTCAAAGTGGAGATGTGCTCCGGTCACGCGACCAGTCGAGCCAACGTATCCAATAGTTTGGCCAGAAGAAACGGATTGACCCGGTGAGACAGCGACACTCTTCAAGTGCGAGTAGAGTGTTTGAGCGCCGTTGTTGTGTGTGATAACGATGTAATTACCATAGCCGCCATTCCATCCACCGCCCCCGCGCGAGATGATGACGACACCATCGGCGGCAGCATACACGGGTGTGCCGCGTGCCGCACCAAAGTCAATGCCATTCCAGCCATGAAGCCCTTGGGTAATAAGAGCCCCCGGCACAGGGTTGCTGAAGTAGCCCGGGAAAGCAGCAGCGCCAGCTCCACGTACTGGTCCGCGAGTTACGCGAGCAATACCACTCTTCGCGGGGGTTGGAGTCGTGAGCTCGCCTCCTGGGATGATGATGGTCGAGCCAATTTCAAGTGGCTCAGCAGGATCGAGTCCGTTGAAAGTCGCGATTTCGTCTGCGTCGGCGCCAAATTTCTTTGCAAGCGATTTGAGCGTATCGCCCTTAATTACTTTTCGTTCGATGCCCGATACTGGCAAGATGATGAGTGTATCACCCGGGCGTACGTCTCTTGCGCCGCCTAGATTATTCGCCCACAGAATGGTATTCACCGAGACGTCGAACATACGCGCAATATCCGAGAGCGTATCGCCCTTGCGCACGACATAGACTGAAATGCGGTCAGATTGTTCTAATTCGACAACGTCGGTGATAGTACCCGACGGACCACTATACGAAACGAGCGCCGAGCCGCCGGAGGTGGTGAGCGCCGTGGGTGTGCCGATATTCGGATTCCTGTTTACCGAAGCGACAAGCGCTGGTGTGGAAGCACTCGGGATGAGTGTATTTGATGCGGCATCTGCGTTTGTAGAAAAAGGCCAAAACGCGTTCGCGTGATTTGGCAGAAGGGTCGCAAGAGAGAGGATTGTCGCGAACCCGAGTATGAAGAATTGTTGGTTGGATTTGATGGGAAACGTGCGGGGTTCGGTGGGTCGGTCTAAAGACAAAAACGGCTTATATAAGCCATTTCTTTCATACTTCCGTATCGGGTATACCGGGAGTATAGCCGAGAGAGAGTGGGAGTCAACCACTCTTTCGGACACCTGTGGAAAGCGTTTTTTGAGGTATAGTCCGAAGGTGAAATACCTCGATGGCTTGAATGACGCACAAAAGCGCGCGGTGCTTGCAAAAGACGGACCAATCTCTGTTCTTGCAGGTGCCGGAAGCGGGAAAACCCGCGTTTTGACGACGCGCATCTATCACCTTATCCGTACAGGCGTGCCGGCTTCGCAGGTTCTTGCGGTTACTTTCACCAACAAGGCCGCTCGCGAGATGCGACATCGGGTACGGTCAATGCTCGGCGAGGACGGTATGCTCCCGTTCGTTGCTACTTTCCACGGATTGGGGAGGGAATTGCTTGAGAGCTACGGAAAAGCAATCGGTGTCTCACGGTTCTTCAGTGTGTATGACCGCGATGATTCGGAGAAAGCGATAGGTACGGCACTAAAAGCGCTTGATGTCGGGACGAAAGAATTTTCACCGAGGGCGGTCCTCGGGAGAATCTCGCGCGCAAAAGGTAAGGGGGTGCGCGCACAAGAATTTTATGAAAAAAATGCACGCTCGGGATTTGGCAATCGAATTACAGCCGAGGCGTGGCTGCGCTACGAGAAGACACTGAAGGAAGAGAAAGCGCTCGACTTTGATGACCTGATTGCACTCCCTGTGCAACTGCTCGAGGAACATGAGGACATTCGTGTGCTCGCACAAGACCGCTGGCAATACATCCACATCGATGAATACCAGGACACAAACGCACTTCAGGGTAGGCTCACGAATATGCTTGCGGCGAAACATAAAAATCTATTTGTCGTTGGTGATATCGATCAGACCATTTACACCTGGCGCGGGGCGACGATAGAAAACTTGCTTGAGTTCGATAAAACCTATCCGGAGGCGCAGACAATTATCCTCGAGCGTAATTATCGTGCGACGAAAAATCTGGTTGATGCGGCAAATGCGGTGATAGAGAAGAATAAAAATCGTAAAGAAAAATATTCCACGACCGAAAAAGCGGCGGGTGCTCCCATTGTGGTGCATAGTGCGCGGAGTGCCGAGGACGAAGCACGTTGGATAGCGCTGACGATACGCACGCTCATGCGCGGCGGACTAAAACCAGAAGAGGTCGCGATATTGTTCCGTACGAACTTCCAGTCCCGTGCACTCGAAGAAGGACTTCTACGCGCGGGTGTGCCGTACAAACTTATCGGGACTAAATTTTTTGCGCGAAAGGAGGTGAAGGATGCGCTCGCATGGGTGCGGCTCGCGCTCGATTCTTCGCGTGAGGTGGACAAGCTCCGCGCGGCGGCGTCTCCACCGCGCGGGCTCGGCAAGGTAACACTCGGGAAACTCGCGGCAGGACAGCGTACACAACTGCGTGCTGGCGAACTCATGAAGGTGGAAGCATTTGAAAAAGTGGTTGAAGAATTGTCGCGTGCCGCAGAGACGCTCGTCCCTTCAGAATTTGTGAAGCTCGTTGTCGAGAAGAGCGGTATGCGTCGCGTGCTTTCTGACGAGGGGAGCGCTGAAGACCGCGAGCGATTTGAGAACGTTGAAGAACTTGCCTCGGTTGCCGCTCGACACGATTCAATGCCGGGGAAAGAAGGCATCGCGGCGTTTCTTGCCGAGGCGGCGCTCGCGAGCGACCAAGACGAAATGGACCTGCCTGCCATGCCTGCGCATGCAGGGCAGGCAGGTCAGGGTGAAAAAAGAGGTGTCACGCTTATGACCGTCCATGCGGCAAAAGGGCTCGAGTTCAACACCGTCTTTGTGAGCGGGATGGAAGAAGGACTCTTCCCACATCAAGGAATGGGAAATGACACTGACCGCGATGAAGAAGAGGAGCGGAGACTCTTCTATGTCGCGGTCACGCGTGCCAAAGAGCGCCTGTATCTCACACTGGCATCTGTGCGTAAGATTTATGGGAGCGATTGTATGACGATACCCTCTTCTTTTCTCTCTGACATCGACAACTCACTGATGCTCTATGATGAAACATATGGTCCCTACTTCGCTGAAGCTACGAAGGGCGAGGAAGAAATTATTGAAGCATGATGCACGCTAAAAAATCGTTGGGACAGAATTTCCTCATGCATGCGCGTATCGCAGAGCGGATTGCGCTCACTGCGAAGCTTGCACCTGACGCAACGGTGCTTGAGATAGGTCCCGGGACGGGTATGCTCACGCGGGAACTCCTAAAGTTGGCTGGGAAAGTAATTGCAGTCGAAGCGGATGCAGAACTTTTTGAAAAATTGCAAACAGATTTTGCACATGAAATCGCCGATGGGCGACTGAAACTTATCCATGGCGATATCCAAACATATCCCTTACACACTACGACCGTAGAAAATAAGGGATATCAGGTGGTGGCAAATATCCCGTACTACCTCACGGGAGAAATAATCAGAATGTTTCTTGAATCAGAGAATCAACCAAGCGCGATGACCCTTCTCGTACAGAAAGAAGTCGCCGAGCGTATCGCGCGCTCAAAAAAAGAAAGTATTCTGTCGCTTTCGGTAAAAGTCTATGGCACTCCGAAATACGAATTCACGGTACCACGTGGGGCGTTTATGCCCGCACCGAATGTGGATTCGGCAGTGCTCACTATCCGTGATATTTCCCGAAAAAATTTTTCTACGCCCGAAGAAGAAAAGAAATTTTTTGCATTGCTTCACACTGGATTCGCACATAAGCGCAAATTTGTACGGAAGAATTTAACTGAAGCCGGGCTTCCCGCTGGAGACATATCAAAAAAAGCACGCGCGGAGGATGTGACGCTCGTCGAGTGGATTTCCCTGAGCAAAGAAGGGTTCGAGCTAGCTACTTTCTAGAACATACCGCCGAATATACCGCCAGGAGCGGCGCCGGTGAATGGGGTTACGGTGGCAGCTGCCGGTATAATCGGTATGCACCGGCTCGGGATACAGTTACAGGGGGAATATGGAGTTGATGGGAAACCTGGTATATAGAATCCACCCTTCGGACCGCCGGGGGTTACGAAACCAATCGCCCATTCTCCAGGAAAGAGGGCATAACTGGGGAACATCAGGCTATTCACTATAGAGACCGCAAGAAATCCGGAAGAAGGAACGATGAGACCCTTCAAAAAAATGAAATAGTCATAGAAAAATAAAGCAGGAGGCGTTTGGGGCGGGGCGGGAATACCAGCGGAACACGCGGCGGAAAATTCAGTGCCGGGAATTAAACTACAGTTGGGAACATTTAGTAAAAATCTAGGCATTTCACAGGTAACCGTATACCCGAATAAATCATATCCGCCAAAAGCGCCAACGGCAGTGGTTAAGGCAAGGGCTGCGCCAATGACACCGGTGACACTCGCAGGGCTCGCAATGTTTCCAAACGTGGAGGCGGAAGTCTTGGTCTCTCGACACGAGGCATCGGTGCCACTGACCCCGGCACAGGTCCAGGTGTATTCACTTGCACTTTCTCCCGCGCTCTGGCTCGTACCGGCAGCGCAGGCATTGTGAATAGAGCCGCAGGCGCCATTGACCGGCGCACCACCGACCACGACCGTTAGTGACTTCGATACATTCGGTCCGACGCCATTTCCACAAACGAGGGTGAACGTGGTGGTGGTGGTGAGCGGTCCAGAATTCTTACTGATGTTGCCACTGCTCCCGAGTGGAACGGGTTCTCCATTGATAGAACAAGTGATAGTACCGCCACCAGAGATTCTGCCGGCGGTAAGGTTGGTGTTATATCCAGTTGCCACTGAAGGAGCGGCGGTGAAAATAATAACTTCAACATCCTTTGGACATGAGAGGTCTACGGGATCCCAGGTAGAGAAAGGGTCACATCGCAAGGAAACAGTGTAGGGACTCCATGCGCCCGCTGCACCGAAGATGTCGACCGCGCGCACTTTGAAATTTACTACGCCAAGAGTTTTCCAATTTTTTGCCTGGTACAGCCACGTATCTGACGGGAAATAGGTTGCGGAAGGAATCTCCAGCTCGATAAAATCATCGCTGTACCAGTCGATCTGATACTTAAGCCTCCCGTTTTCTGGATCGTGAGCGCGAAAGGAGTATGACGTGTTGGGAGGACCTATGGGGGGGCCGTTAATGACGGGAGCGAGCGGCGGCTCATTCCCTGTTGTTTTTATGACGGTAATCAACTGCCAGGTGCCACAGTTATTATCCAGATTTGATTCATTGACCGAGTTATTCAAATTCCAGGCGGTATTAATATTTGCGCACAGAGCGACGGCGTATGTGCCGGAAGTAGTAAATATGTACGAGCCAGAGACGAGGGGGCTAAATGATTCGTTTGTGGCAAGAAAGGAGATTACTGGACTCGCGGCCACTCGTACCAAGGATGTTGTCGCGATGTGTACGGTCTGGTTCTCACTCGTTGTTATTTGCGTGGAGGACGATGATTGTGGGACGAGTTTTACTATCTTAAACGTGTTCGGGAACCCGGGAGTTTTAGAAGCGTCGCTGCTGATATTGGAGATTGTTCCAGAGAACGACACCGTCTGCCCTACGGTGGCAGAGGAGGGAGAGACAGTGGTGGTACTCGCCATAAGGTCGGGTCGAGGATTCCAGTCATCAGGCACTGGCTCAGGCATAGGTGGGAACATCGCTGCGCTCGCCTGGAGCGGGAAAGACGCTACTGTGATACATACCATGAGCAGGAGGATATTTTTCATAAGGCGAGAGTAAAGGATTTTTCATCAGAAAATCCGTAGTCGTTTGCGACGTAGAGGGACATCGGTATTGTTATTTCCCCATTTGTGATGATCTTGGCGTATTCTCGATAACTCTCGGGAGCGAGTTCTACCGTGAGTGTTGTGCCGTCTGGCGAGGGAACGTCGGTAAATTTTTGTTGTGTGGTGACGACGACATTACCTTGGGGCGTGAAGCCAGAACCGATGATTGTGAGGATGCCGCCATAGGGAACAGTCGTGGGGGAGATGCTCTGTAGATGCACCGATGGATTCTTTGGGTCAGTGATAACGAACATTTTTGTATTAGAGACCACCCCCCCTGTCTTCACCGCAATGTCGTAGAGACCGGGGGGAATAGGTGGTACGACAAATATGAAACTCTCCGGAGTACTCTTCAGTAGGGTACGGACGATGTACGTACTTCCAAAGTAGAGTGCGCTTTGTGTCGAAAGACCAGAATGGGTAATGGAAACATAGGCACCAGAGGGACCGGTTTTCGGCGCTGGTACCCCGATTAGAATACTCGGCACATCAGTCGGCCGTATGGTAGGTAATGTGATTGTTGCCGTGCTTCTCGAGATAGCGCGAGACGCGAGTTCCTTGTTGAGAGCGGAATACATTTTATCTTTGGCGTTCGCCAGCATTTTGTCCCCCACATAAATGTCAATTTTCTCTTTGTCTTTTACCGTATAGCCCGCTAATGAGGAGGTGGGAGTTGAAGGGGGGGTGGTGACCGAAGGAATTTCATTCTTCGTGCTTGCGGTACGTGCAGAAAGAGTGTTCAGTTTCGCTCGGGTGTATGAGCCGACACGCCCCGTACCTTTTGTGAGACCAGCTGGTACTAAGACCTCACTTGCGTATTTCTCTTGGAATCGGATAACTGCCGCTTTTGTGAGTTGCCCAAAATGATCCGTTTCGTTTCCCGGAGAACCGGAACCCGTGACCGCAATGCGGGTATCAGGATCTTGGTTTAGTATTTTTTGCAGCGCGATAACCTGTGGTCCGGAAGAGCCGAGTGAGAGATTCGTGGTAAATACATCCGTCTGCGCGTTTGCGTGTAGTGTATATGAAAGTAAGAGAAGAATAGTCAAGAAAGAGAGAAACGAGATACGCATACACACAGGATATCATGCTGTAGATAACACCTTAATCGAGCGTACGGGACTGCTATACTCACCGTATAGTATGGGGCAGATTCTGCGACATTGGCGAATACTGGCTGCGACACTTTTTTCAGTGGTACTGATTGCTGGCGTGTATGTGCTTGCACGCGGCATCGAGTCACCGTCTCTTGCACAAGCGTCGGCAGAAACGGCACTTCTGCGGGCGATTGCAACGCGGGATTCAACCGGCGATGGGCTCCCCGACTGGCAGAAAGTGCTGTATGGCATCCCGCTTACCAGCACGACGACTGATTATTTCAATCTCGGTATGACCGACGGCGAGGCGGTTGCGAAAGGTCTCATCGTGCCGAAGGCGATTGCTGATATTTCTATTGATACGTCTTCTGGCAAAGCAGTGAGTGACCCTTCATTCCCTCCGGCGGGAGAAGGATCGCTCACTGAAGCGTTCGCGAAGAGTTTCTTTATGCTCTATGTGAATGCAAAGCAGGCAAGCGGTGGCACTGAACTTTCTGCGAGTCAGGTGAATGATCTCGCCACCCAGTCATTGGACTCACTCTCGGAACTGGTATCTCTTGCGCCGGACTATAAATCTATGAGTGATCTGACGGTCTCTGGTTCTGGCAGTGATGCACTTCGGGCATTTGCCGCGAGTATTGATGCGGTCATTTTGAAGAATAAGAAAATGAGCGATGCGACAAAAAGTGACATTTTGTATTTGCAGGATGTGCTAGAGAGAAATGATGTAACCGCGCTCCCGCACATCGCTTCGATAGCGAAGATGTATCGAGACTCTGCTGCCGGACTTGCCATACTCCCCGTGCCGAGCGAGCTCGCGCCTGATTATCTTGCACTCGTGAATGCAATGATGCGTGCAAGCGGGATAGCGAGCGACTTCGCCCGGGTGAACACTGACGCACTCGCAGCGATGCTCGCACTCAATCAATATGCATCGGTCAATCACGCAGTGAATCAGGCGTTTGGCAACATGGGTGCTCTTTATGCGGCGGCTGGGGTAACCCTCTCTGCCGGAGAGCCGGGCGCGCTCTTTCTGCAGACTATCAATCTGTTTCGCACGCCATGAGTAGTAAATTTCTTACTGCGTCACTCGCGATATTGCTCGTCATCGCGCTCGTCGTGCCCGCAACCTTTTTTATCGCGCCGCAGAGAGTATCTGCGGATGGTCCTCCCGCGTGTACGGGAGGGGTTATTGCTGGCCTGGCTGCCCTTTTTAGTCTTATAAAGGTTCCGACAGGTGATGCAATCACCGCAGCTGCGAGCACGGCTACTGGAGTGGCGACTATTGAACAATGTCTAAATGAGATGGTACTAAAGCCGGCGATACGCGCGATGGTACGTATGGTTTTGCAACAGTTCACCAAGACGGTGGTTGATTGGATTAATGGTGCAAATACAAGCGGCCAGCCGAGCTTTGTGCAGAGCCTCGCGAGGCATATGCAAGCTCTTGGAGACGCCATCACGATGCCCTTCATTAACCAGGTCAGAACGATGTTGAGCCCACAATTCGGTGCGGCTATCGCCTCGTCGCTATTGATGAATTATGCCAAACAGAGCAGTATTGGCGGTTTCCTCGCAGGGAATCAGAGTACGCTCGGGCGCTTCTCACAAAACCCAAATGCCTTCCTCGCGGGCGACTGGTCGAAGGGCGGTACTTCTGCATGGTTCGCGCTCACAACCCAGAATAACAATAATCCCTACCTACTTGCACAGGCGGCGCAGAGCCAACTTGGTGGCTTATTGGGTCAAGCGCAGACCAATCGGCGACAAGATCTCACACAATCAAATGGCTTCCTGTCGTTTTGTGGTCCTGATACTACTACTGCTCCAGCTGAACCAACTGAGGAAGAACTCGTTGCCGCGCAAGGAAGTGATTTCTACCAAAATGATCCAGACATTGCCGCGGCCGGAGTCAGTCCATCGGTCCCTTGTCGGAATCGAGATGGCACAGAGGGGAAGGCTGTCACGCCCGGCATCGCTATCCAGCAGTACACCCAGCAGTTGCTGAGTGCAGACGTCGCACAGTACATCGACCCGAGAGAAATCGATGCGGCGTTCGGCATTATTCTACAGACGGCCGTGAACGTAGGTATTAAGGGCATCACCACGGGTCTCTTCGACGTCTCGGGGACGTCGAGCCTCCGACCAATGTCGATTACAAATATGCAGTACAACACGGCGACCAACAATCTCGGTGCGCAGACAGCTGCGAACACGACGGCACAATCGAAGCTTGCGCAAGTCGCAGAATATTCAGCGGCGTGGACTACCATCGCGAACGCAGCGGTCGCCGCGCGAGACCAAGTAACCGCGCTCAAACAGAGCTGCCAGAGCCAAGCGGGTGCAGCAGACGCAGTGCTGAATGGCAAAATAAATCCCGTGATTAATCAGGCGCAGGTAGCACTCAGCACTGCCGCAAGCACTAAAGCATTTGCGCAGCAGGTCCAACAGAACATCACGGGCGGCTCAAATTCATTAGGTCAGGACACCGCGACGCTTGCGGCGCTGCCGCCTTCAGCCGCTGAAGTGACGAGCGCAAAAGCGAATGCAGCGACGACTCCTGCTCCTGGCGGCGCGACGGCGGACTCGTCGAATCCGCTCTCGGTCTCTGGCGGCACGACCGTCGACCAGATGAATCTCATCAATGGGAATGCGCAACAGTTGAGAGCATTGCCGTGTCCGACACCTTAATATGCGACGATTCTTCTCTGTCTCGTTCATCCTCCTCGCACTTGTCATAAGTGCAGCCGGTGCAGCACCGGCTGCGCAGGCAGAAGAATGTTCAGATCCAACTCCTTTTGCCGACGTTGCTGGTGATTGTCATGCCACGCAAGCAGAAGCTGATGAAATCAATGCACTAATCGAGGAACAAGGGGGTGCTTTTTTCGAAGAAGATCCAACCATTGTTGCTGGGGTTGCACAAAATGCAGCAGCAGTGGAGGCAGCAGAAAAATCGACAGCTCCCCCCGGAAGCTCCCCTGACGACGGCTACAACAGCATCATGATGAAAATCATGCAGCTCTTCGCGTGGCTCGTCGGCGCCGCGATGCTCACGCTTAATTATGCGGCATACTATACCGTTATTACGATGGGGCAATTGGTGAAAAATTTTGAAGCTATTGGCCTTACCTGGGAGATCCTCCGCGACATCGGCAACATCTTTCTTATATTCGGTTTCCTCGCCGTGGGTATCACTACTATCTTGAGTGTAGATTGGTATGGGGGCGGCAAGAAGATGCTCCCAATGATGCTCATTGCTGCTATCTTCCTCAATTTCTCGCTCTTTATCACCGAGGCGGTGATTGATGTCGGGAATCTTTTTGCGACACAATTGTATACGCAGATTAATGGCGGTACACCTATCACTGCAATTGGATCTTTAAATAATGAGGGAATTGCTGGGAAGATTATGTCCCAGCTCGGACTCACAAAAATTTATGGTGATGCGAAGAGGGGTGATCGTGAACAAATACTTACCGGTAGTTCCCCATGGATTATCGGTTTTATGGGCATCTTGCTCTTCATTGTCCTGGCATTCGTGCTGTTCTCGCTCGCCTTTATGCTCATCGCACGTTTTGTCATACTCGTGTATCTCATTATTTTGTCGCCGATTGCATTTGCAGGCTTCGCCGTGCCCCAGCTCGCCGGGAAATCAAAGCAGTGGTGGGACAAGCTCGTTGAGCAGACCATTACCGCACCCATTCTATTCCTCCTTCTCTATATAGCCCTCCGTATTATTACCGCGACGCAATTCCTCACTGGCTTCAACCGTGGTGGTGGTACAGATGCTGACTGGCTTGGGACCATAGGTTCCACAAATGTAGGCGGGTTTGCATCAATCTTTCTCTCCTTCCTGGTCGCGATGGGATTTCTTATCATGGTTGTTATTCAGGCGAAAAATCTCGGCGCCGCTGGCGCTGGTGCCGTGATGAATGTCGCGAATGCCGCGAAGTCTGGCGCGACCAGATTTGCGATGAGTTCTGCCAAATTTGCAGGCCGTGGAGCGCTCGGTGTCGGGCGGTGGGGGGTAAATAGATCAGTTGGAAGAGGTCTCCACGAAGCTTCGCAAGGTATGATGCGAAACTACGGCAATACCCAGCTTGGACGACTTGCAGCGACCGCGCTAGGCGCGGGTGGAAAGGGCTTTAAAGAAGCAAAAGAGAAGTCTGTCAAGAAGCATGAAGAATATAGGGATAATGTCGCTAAGGCTCTTGAGGCGAAACACGCACCAGCCATTGCAAATGCACAACTGAAGCGAGCGGCTGCAGAGGAAGCTGCAAAACCAAAGATGGAAGCAGTAAAGGTAGCAAAAAGTGAGAAGGAAGCCGTAGAAAAGAAAGCGAAGCCAGCACAGGATGAAGTAAAACGTCTTGAAAAGGTGGTGGCTGATAACAGGAAGAATAATACATACGACCCAGCGGCAATTGAGGCTCTAAAAAAAGCACAAACAGCTGTAGCTCCTATTGAAGATGAATTAAAGAGAGCAGATGAAAAAGTTAAAGTAGCAGAAGCTGCAGTAGCGACAGATCCTGCTCTTGCTGCAGCGCAAAAAGAAGAAAAAGCAGCAACTGATGCTCTCGCAAAGGCGAAGAGAGAAGCGGCGGTTGCTTATGGAGAAAACGCACGGACGGGAATGACGGATAAGTTGAATCCATTTACGTGGATTGCGGCTGGTCCAGGTGGCTCTGCAGCTGGGAATAAAATTATTAAAGATACGCTCAAGACCATGACCGATGTCGAAAAGTCCATGAAAGTGCTCAAAGATGCATGGGAGAAAGAAGCCAAAGCCGCAGATAAATCCACTGCGGCAAGCCAGAAGGCAGAAAGCGAAAAAGAAAAACTTGCAGCAGCAACGGCAAGAGAAACAGCAGCAACAGCAACAGCAACGGCTGCATCAGCGGCGTCAGCATCGCCACCAGCCTCCTAATTGAACTATGAATCAAGACCAATCCACTCTTACGTTCGATGAAAGTGTCGCACAGGTGATGCGAGCTCTGCCACCGGTTATACGTGACTATCTCGTACAGGGGAAGTCCACGGTGATAGCAAAAAGTTTGATTGCTCGATACGGTCTCCGTGTCGACCAGGGAGGGGTGCTCGAACGAGAGATTATGCTGCTTCTCATGGGCATCGAGAGCCCAGAGGAATTCACACAAGCGCTCACTGAAGAGGCAAAGCTCCCTCAACAAACAGTCAGTCTTCTCATGCAGGAGGTGAACACGCAAATTTTTATTCCACTGCGCGAACAAATACGAAGTGGGGGAGTGGTGCAGCCCCAAAAGTCCGCGGCGACGTCTGCGGCGCCGCGACCAACTGCTCCGATGCCAATGCGACCAGTGAGCATACCGATACCAAAATATTATGCACCCCCGCCGCAGTCTCCGGCCTACTTCCGTCCAGATAACAAGCCTACTCCTTCTCCGCTCGTTTCTAACATTGCACCCTTGCCGCCGAAGGTGGTGATGCCGCGCGTTCCTGGGGCCCCTAGCGTAGAAGCACCTCTCGTTCTTAATGGCGGAGGTCAAGCGTCTGTAAACTTGATTGAACCTAAACCAGAAATTCATCACGAGCTCCCGCCTCCGCCTCCTGTTCCCGCTCCGCTTACACCTCCAACCCCACCCATTCCACCAGTTCCTGCGGAGACACCACTGCGACAAGCACTCCGAGCTGTGGCGCCTCAAGATCTCTCGGGCGCGATGCCACCCCCCGACATTATTCCATCAGCTCCCAAAAAAATAGTTCCACCTCCCAGCACAAGTGGTGTTGACCCATATCGAGAGCCGATTGAATAGCCCGATTGTAAGCGTCAGAGTTGCATTCCCCGCACTATTCCTTTATATTAAGCCCTGACCCTCGCGCCTGCCTGCGCAGGCAGGGGTCTTCTTTTTCTAAATGTCCACCATCAATCAGCTCTCCAAGAGAGGGCGCAAGAACAAATCAAGGAAGACAAGCGTGCCTGCTCTGGCGCGTGGTTTTAATGCGCTCTCGAATCGCCCTACTTTTTATCCTTCTCCCTTCAAGCGCGGTGTGTGTACGAAAGTGACAACGAAGACCCCGCGCAAGCCGAACTCCGCTATCCGCAAGATTGCTCGCGTACGCCTCACGAACGGCATGGAGGTGACGGCGTATATCCCCGGCGAAGGGCACAACCTGCAGGAACACTCGGTGGTGATGCTTCGTGGCGGTCGCGTGAAGGACATCGGTGTCCAGTACACGATAGTGCGCGGCAAGCTCGACACAGGTGGTCTCGAGAAGCGCCGCACTGCGCGCTCGCGCTATGGCGCGAAGCGCCCGTCGGCAAAATAATATGCGCCGACCACTGAAAAAGAAGCGTGTGTGGAGAGTCGACTTGAAATATGGTTCAGAGACTTTGACGCGTTTTATCAATGCAGTTATGTGGGACGGGAAGAAAGATACCGCGCGCGCTGTGGTCTATGATGCCCTCGCAGAAATTGAGAAGGGCGGCGCAAACCCGCTTGAGACATTTGAATCGGCGCTCCGCAACGTCTCGCCGCTTATGGAAGTGCGCTCGCGTCGCGTCGGTGGTGCGAACTATCAGGTACCGCGCGAAGTTCCGCAGAATCGCCGCCTTGCGCTCTCCTTCCGCTGGCTCATCACCGCTGCGCGCAATAAGAAGGGCAAGCCGATGGCAGAAAAGCTCGCCGCCGAACTCCTCCTCGCTTCGAAAAACGAAGGCGACGCTATCAAGAAGAAAGACGAAATGCACCGCATGGCCGACGCCAACAAGGCTTTCGCGCATTTTGCTTGGTAATTTTGTAATCAAAATTGTCCCGAGCTTGTCGAGGGATTTTGTGTTATCCTGTTCGTATGACCAAGACACTCTCTAGAGTACCTCTTACAAAAGTCGCTCCGCGACGCGTTCTTCCTGCCAGCTGGACGCGCGCGGCAGGTCTTCTTCGTCTTCACAAGCAATCGCTTGTCAGACATGTTAAACACGTTCGTGCAGATTGGAGTCGGTGAGCATGACACTTGATACCAATATCATTATTGCGTATCTTGCTGGCGAATCGTCTATTGTTGATGCGCTTACACTTTTCAAAAATCAGGGAGGCGCATTACTCTTACCTACTATCGTCGAGGCCGAAGTGCTGTCGTTTTCAAAATGGTCCTCAGAGGAACGGGGAACGACCGAACGATTTCTTGAAGAAAATTTTGTCTCCATTCCGTGTGACCGAGTAGTCGCTCGTGTAGCATCTCGTCTACGTGCTTCATCGCGCATCCGACTACCCGATGCGATTATTGCGGCAAGCGCACTTACTACGCGAACCCCACTTGTCACGCGAAACGTAAAGGATTTCAAGAATGTGACTCATCTCGATCTTTTGAAAATTTGATTGCTTTTTCTCAACTTTCGGCTATTGTATGAGGAACGCCACGGCGCTTTTTATTTTTCTAAACCTTTTATGAACAGAGACTATCCGCTCGAGAAGGTTCGCAATTTTGGCATCATCGCGCACATCGACGCGGGGAAGACGACTACGTCTGAACGCATCCTTTTCTATACCGGCAGTCAACACAAGATCGGTGAGGTGCACGAGGGCGAGACCACGACCGACTGGATGGAGCAGGAGCGCGAGCGTGGTATCACCATCACCGCTGCTGCCATCACCTGTTTCTGGACCAAGACAAATGAGAAAGATAAGAAAGATACGTCCAAGAAATATCGTTTCAATATCATCGACACCCCCGGACACATCGACTTCACCGCCGAGGTGAAGCGCTCGATGCGCGTCCTTGACGGCGCGATCGTCGTCTTCGACGGCGTCGCGGGCGTCGAGCCGCAAAGCGAGACCAACTGGCGTTATGCTGACGAAGCTGCGGTGCCGCGTGTCTGTTTCATCAACAAGCTCGATCGCACGGGTGCGTCATTTGAGAGTTCCTATGCGAGCATCCTCGATCGACTCTCACCGAAGGCAATCCGTATGCAGATTCCTATCGGTGAAGAGGGAGCACATGAGGGCTGCGTCGACCTGCTCACGATGAAGGCATATACCTTCTCGGGGAACATGGGTGAAGAGGTGATCGAGGGCGAGATCCCGGCGAATCTGCTTGAAGACGCGAAGAAATATCGTGCGGCTCTCGTTGAGCGTATCGTCGAGCAAGACGACACAGCAATGGGCGCGTATCTCGAAGGCACGGAGCCGAGTCTCGACGAATTGAAAGCGATTTTGCGTAAGGCAGTTATCAATAATGAAATTTTCCCGGTCTACACCGGCTCGGCGCTCAAGAACAAAGGCGTCCAGCTCGTGCTTGATGCCGTCGTCGACTACCTCCCATCCCCGCTCGATCTCAAACCAGCTACCGGCATAAATCCTAAGACCGGCGAGCCAATTGAACGTCATGCAGCAGACGATGAGCCATTTTGTGCGCTTGCATTCAAACTCCAGACCGACCCATTCGTGGGCGCCCTCACCTTTTTCCGCGTGTATTCAGGCACGCTCACTGCCGGCTCGTATGTCTATAATTCGAGCACTAGCACGAAGGAGCGTATCAGTCGCATTGTTCGACTTCAGGCCGACAAGCGCGAGGAGGTTGAGAAAGTATTCACCGGTGAAATTGCTGCCGCGGTCGGCCTCAAAGATACCAAGACCTCACACACGCTCTGTGACGAAGCGAATCCGATTATGCTCGAGGAGATTAAGTTCCCCGAGCCAGTGGTGAGTCTCCGCATCGAGCCTAAGACCAAAGCCGACCAGGAGAAGATGGGTATGGCGCTCCGCAAACTCTCTGACGAAGACCCGACGTTCCGCATTAAGACCGATGATGAGACCGGCGAGACTATCATCTCTGGTATGGGTGAATTGCATTTGGAAATTCTCGTTGACCGTATGAAGCGCGAATTCAATGTACTCGCTGATGTCGGCAAGCCACAAGTGGCGTATCGCGAGACGATTCTCGGAAGTGCAGAAGCAGAAGGAAAGTACATCAAGCAGACGGGTGGTCGCGGTCAGTATGGTCACGTGAAGATCCGTATGAAAAAGATGGAGCCAGTCGACCCGGACAAGAAGGTTTCAAAGAA
This sequence comes from Patescibacteria group bacterium, assembly GCA_038057055.1. Classification (GTDB taxonomy): domain Bacteria; phylum Patescibacteriota; class Minisyncoccia; order Phycocordibacterales; family Phycocordibacteraceae; genus C7867-001. The sequence continues at coordinate 20,610 of JBBUDY010000002.1, forward strand.
CGTCACGCGCGAAGATCATTTCGAATTCATCAACAACATCAAGGGCGGTGTCGTCCCCCAGGAATTTATCGCGCCGGTAGAAAAGGGAATTCGCGAGGCGATGGTACGCGGCTTTCTCGCTGGCTTCCCGATGGTCGACATTTCGGTTGACCTCTACGACGGCTCGTATCACGACGTGGACTCCTCCGAAATCGCCTTCAAGATTGCAGCGTCAATGGCGTTTCAAGAAGCCGCGGGCAAGGCAAAGGCGGTTATCCTTGAGCCGATCATGCGCATCGAGGTCATCGTGCCAGAACAGTTCATGGGTGACATCACGGGCAATATCTCCGGCAAGCGCGGACAGATCGAGGGGATGGATGAGCGCGGTTTGAGCAAAGTCGTGCGCGCTAAAGTCCCGCTCTCTGAAATGTTCGGCTACACCACCACGCTCCGCAGTATGACCGAAGGTCGCGGCTCAATGACAATGGAATTCGACCACTACGACACCGTCCCCAACAACATCGCGGTGGATATTATCGCGAGTCGCAAATAGTTTTTACTTCAGAAAATAGCAACGGCGAACCTTTCGGTTCGCCGCTTGTGCCTTGAAGGGCTCGTTTTACTTCTTCTTACGCCCCAACGCAACACAGAAGTGCTGTTGCGTCCATCCCGTGTTCTTCGGGAAGTGTTTAAGCGCGGTCACCGCACCGAGCTCCGAAGCGCGGGCCATCGATGGAGCAGAAACCGCGGCAGTGGAGATGTACACCTGGCGTTTTCTCACGGCGATCATACCGACGCCGTACATTGAATTGGACCGAAATCCCTTGTCTTTTCGACGCAGAGCCTCGGCCGCCTTTTCCCATGAGAGATGGTTTGTGAAATGCTCAACCCATCCATCTTCGGGAGGGAAAACTTCTTTGGCCCGGTTGAGTGCGACAGACGCGATTTGCTGCCCGTGATTTTCCTCAACGAAAGAAACGTCAAGCTCTATCCGGCGGTTACCCTTGATTCCGTTGAAGGCAGCAATACAGACTATGTACTCCATGACTCCACCTCGCTTTCGATCATGAATCCAAATAGATCCGTCGTTTATAATACATCCTTACAAATATTTGTCAATTTGGTGCCTGAAATAGATCGATGACTAAAGACCGAGGTAGAATTCGACCACCATGATACAGTGCCGAATAATATCGCGACCGACATCATCGCCTCACGGAAATAAGTTCGATTACAAAAAGGAAAAACAGCAGACCTTTCGGTCTGCCGTTTCCGTTACCATGCGGGTTACTCCACCCACTGCAAACTGCTGTCCGGCATCTCGAGAAGTTCGAGAGGATAGTCCAACTTCGGCATATCCGATTTTGCCGATGCAGCAGACTCCAATAAGTAGGGTTCCGCGGCTTCCGTAGCGATCATTGCCAAAAGCGTTCCTATGCTGTTCATGGCGTCACCTCCTCTGGTATTCTACCAGATCAGTTGACTTCATTTTGTGAAGTATTATCATTGTCCCTATGTCGCACAAGCAGCAGAATCTCATTGGGCTCCTCCTTACCACCTCTGGTGGAGGATTCGCTTGCGTCTAAGTTCTAAAAAGAAATAGATACACACGAGGCCTCCCACCGGAGGCCTCGTTTATTTTGTTCCTTTGAGAGGAGGTGAGATTAGATTCAAAATGATCCTGCATGACATGATCTGTCACGCAAGGTCGTGGCCGCTATTCGCTCACAAGGCGAATCGGCGGCCGTTTTTATGGTATAATCCGTACATGATATCTTTCTCAAAAGAACATCAGGATGTCCTGCGCGCGCTCGGAGTCGAGATCGTGTATCTCTTCGGGTCGCGTACACTCGGAGCGGCACATGACGCATCTGACTATGATGTCGGTGTCGTTTTCAGAGACCCGACAGTCATTGCTGGTCGTCAATTTGAAACCTACCAAGCGTTGTATGCCATAGTGTCTGAATATCTGCCGGATCAGCTTGGCGGTGCGCATCCTGACCTGTCACTCCTGCAATTCGCGAATGCCGCTTTGGAGATGAGTGCTATTGACGGCGTCGTTTTGTTTGAGGCGGATCCGAATTTTCGTCTAACATACGAAGAAGAGGTCATCAAACGGTACGATGATTACCGACATCTGCGGAATATCTACGAGGAAGCAACATTTGCTTCATTCGTGCCGACTAACTATGTATAAGGTACCGCTATCGAAAACGAAGATAGAATCGAAGCTCGCCCTGATTCGTGAGGCCATGTCGGTGCTGAATACCGTCGGAGAACGGTTGTCCGCGGAACAGTTTGCGAGTGATCCGAGAGAATTTGCCGTGGCTGAGCACCATCTTCGCCGCGCGCTGGAAGCTATGTTCGATATCGCAGGACATATCATCTCCCGCTTTCCGTACGCTCCGGGGAAACGGCCGAAGACGATTAAAGAAATAGCACGTGCGTTGGGTGATAAGGGTGTAGTGGATAAAGAATTCGCGGAGAATCGTCTGGTAAAGATGGCAGGATATCGCAATCGTCTTGTACATTTCTACGATGAGATAACGCCACAAGAGCTTTACCGTATCGTTACGTGTGATATGGGCGATATAGAACAATTCGCGCGTTCTGTTATTGAAGTTGTTCAGTCGCCTTCGCGTGTCGACTTAACCGTCGAAGAGTAGTAGGAAAGGACTTGCATTTCTGGTCTGGATTGGTGGTAGAATTGGGGGATTAGAACTAAATCTTTAATACTATGAGCGCAGAGGAATATTCTAGAAAAACATATGAAGATGCTGAAGACAAGGCAGCTAGGACAGAAAAAGCCTGGAAGCCCCTTCGTGCTAACAATTTTGCACCTGACGCTTTTACGCGAATGGCGGAAAGAGCAAGACAGAGAGTGGAGAACTTGTATGGAAAAGGTCAGGCGGAAGCGATATCTCTCAATAAAGAATACGATCGTCTTTTGGGAAAAGCAGAGGAAGCAATGAAAGCTCTAAAAAGCTTTGAGAAAGAAAAGCTTAGAATGTCAGAGGAAACTGCGTCCTAATTTTTTTATCCCCGCGGAGAGTTGCATTTTGATACGCGCTTGCGTATAGTGGCTCTAACGCATCTTGGCGTCGCTCTTTGGCTTGTCTGCTTTTGTAAGTCGGCAAGCTTAGGAGTTTGTTCCGACTTACGTCGGATTAATTCGTGATTTATTAATTGATTAACCGATTACTATGGCAGAATTTAATCGTGCGAAGCCGCACATGAACGTTGGTACCATCGGTCATGTGGACCATGGCAAGACGACGCTCACCGCAGGTATCCTGCATGTGCTCTCAATGCTCACAGGCTCGGGCTACTCGGCCCGCGTTGAAGGAGTCGATAAGATCGACAGCGCGCCAGAAGAGAAGGCGCGCGGTATTACTATTGCGCTCCACCACTCGGAGTACGAGACTCCGAACCGTCACTACGCGCACATTGATGCGCCGGGACACGCCGACTACATCAAGAACATGATTACCGGTGCCGCCCAGATGGACGGAGCGGTTCTCGTGGTCGCCGCGACTGACGGCGTGATGCCGCAGACACGCGAGCACATCCTTCTTGCCAAGCAAGTGGGGCTGAAGAAGCTCATCGTCTTCCTCAATAAAGTAGACATGGTAGAGGAAGCAGATCTCATCGACCTTGTCGAAGAGGAAGTTCGCGAGCTCCTCACGAAGCAGGGCTATGACGGCAAGGATACGCCGATTATCCGCGGTTCTGGCCTAAAGGCACTTGATGCTAAGAGTGCAGATGACGAGTGGGCACAGAAGGTGAAGACACTTGTCGACACGATGGACACCTACTTCGATATGCCAGAGCGCGAGCTCACAAAGCCATTCCTGATGCCGATAGAAGACATCTTCTCAATCGAAGGTAGGGGCACGGTCGTTACCGGTCGTATCGAGCGCGGTGTAGTGAAGGTAGGTGAAGAAGTGGAGATCGTCGGTATCAAGCCGACGGTGAAGACAACGGTTACCGGCATTGAAATGTTCAATAAGCAGCTCCAAGAGGGTCAGGCAGGCGACAACGCCGGCGTTCTCCTGCGCGGTACCAAGAAAGAAGATGTGCATCGCGGCCAAGTCCTCGCCAAGAGCGGCTCGGTCACGCCGCATACCGACTTCAGCGCTGAGGTCTATATTCTCGGCAAGGACGAAGGTGGTCGTCACACGCCGTTCTTCTCGGGCTACAAGCCGCAATTCTATATTCGTACTACCGATGTGACCGGAGAAGTGACGCTCGCAGAGGGTAAGGAGATGGTGATGCCAGGCGACACGGTCACCTTCAATGTGAAGCTCGTCGCGCCGGTTGCACTTGAAGAGAAACAGCGCTTCGCTATCCGTGAAGGAGGCAAGACGGTTGGTGCCGGAGTCGTAACAAAGATTACGGCATAAGCCACAATGGTTACTGCTCCTTCAAAACCAAAAGCCAAGACAATGAAGAAGACGGCGCCCAAGCGCGCGGCTTCGCCGCGCGCAAAAGCCGCGCCAAGAAAGAAAGCCGTCGCTCCCATTGTTCCCGCAGTAGAGCACAAACTCCGCATCCGCGTGAAAGCGTATGAGCACAAGATTCTCGACCTTTCGGTGAAGCAGATTATGGACACCGCCGCACGCTTCGACGCGGTCGTCGTCGGCCCGGTCCCGCTCCCGACCGAGATTAAGCGTTGGACAGTGAACCGCTCGACCTTCGTCTACAAGGACGCACGAGAACAGTTCGAAATGCGCGTCCACAAGCGCCTTATCGACATCCTGAACCCCTCGCCGAAGGTGATCGAGGCCCTCACCAATCTGAACCTGCCAAGTGGTGTCACGATTGATGTGAAGATGGTTTAACAAAGACGACCAAGAATATGAAAAATCCCCGCCATCTGGCGGGGATTTTTCGTGCTACAATGCAGACATTATGACTTACACGTATCGCATTATTATTGAACCAGACGAAGGCGGTTACCACGCCTATGTTCCGGCACTTTCCGGTTGTCACACCTGGGGCAAGACTATTGATGAAGCGCGTGCTATGGTGCGCGACGCGATTGATGCGTATCTGCGAAGCCTCGTTGCCGATGGTGAAAGTGTGCCAACCGATTCAGGATTTGAACTGTTTGAAACGGTTTCTGCGCCAAAAGGAGCGCGACCAGTACTCGCACATGCCTAGGGCTCCAAGAATCTCGGCACAAAAACTTATCCGCGTTCTGAAGAAACTTGGTTTCAACGAGCATGCTGAACGCGGAACATCGCATCTCGTTTTCTCTCACCCAGATGGCAGACGAACACTCGTCTCACGCCACCGCGGTGATATAAAAAAAGGAACGCTGGCAGGCATCCTGCGCGACCTCAAAATCTCCTCTGACGAATTCAGGAATCTACTTTAATAATAGTTTAACAAGGTCGCCAAGAAAACACACAACCGCCCGCAAGAGCGGTTGTGTGTTTCTTAGGGATTTGTTAGTTTAGAGTTTGTTCATCTTTGTACACAGGAGGGAAAAGTGGCGAAAGTTAAGTACGTTGTCGCTGGTATCAGGAATTATTTCGGCCGAGCCGGCGAACAGGGAATGATTCTTGGTGAATTCCGGAAGATAGAATTCGCACGTCGGGTGCGTGAACAAATGCTTCAAATGGGCCGGAAGAAACAATGGTCGGGCCGCCGTGGTATTTTCCTCAACGGCAAATTTGTTGAAGAGCTTTGACCTGTCATCCACCTAAGACCGCGAGACTCTCGCGGTCTCGCTATTTGCATCTTTTGGAGGGGTAGAGTAGAGAAGCCAACACCGCTTTGTTATTCACATTCCAGTGTTCGTTAAGTCCAACGACCGTGTAGAATAACGAACATGAAGAAAAGAGAACAGAAAGGGAGTGTTGAGGAGAGGGTTAGATACAGAGCAAAGCGAAATCAAATAAGAAACGCCATTTTGTTGTCGGCGTATCTTGCTATCGGTGCCGGCATGATGATCATGACACCGAACGCTGTGAGACTTCTCAAGTATGTAGAAAAAGCCATTGGACCCTCTCCTCGACTCGGGCGACGGGTGAGTCAAAAATATTCTGAATTGATCGCGCAAGGGATATTCAAACGCACTCATTCACCACGTGGACTGCGGATAGAACTAACAGAGAAGGGGATGAAAATCGCTGAGGAGTTGAGTCAGCGTGAAGAAATACGTCCTATAAAGCAGAAGAAATGGGATCAGAAATGGCGGATCATTATGTTTGATGTGTGGGAACGTCGTCGCAAGGTACGTGATGAGTTACGAGAGACTCTCAAAGAAATTGGTTTCGTCAAAGTCCAGAACAGCGCCTGGACTTATCCGTATCCGTGCGAAAAGCTCCTTGTCTTTTTACGCATGCACCTCAAGCTCGGTCACGGGATCCTCTACATAGTCGCCGATGAGATAGAACATGACGAAAAACTCCGCAAGCACTTTGATCTCCCGCCACCACTATAATGCTGTAAGAATCGATGTTCGTTAAGTCAGGCGGTCGTGGGACTTAACGAACATTGTAACAATCACTAAATAACACACAACCGCTCGCAAGGGCGGTTTTGTGGTACAATAGTCCCATTAGTAATCTTTATTCGACTATGTCTACAGAAAAACCTAACGCTTTATCTGAGAAACTTCCTTCAAGTGACGAAAAGCTCATAAGCCAGATTCAAGAGATTCTTGGAAGTCTCGAGAAACCACTTGCTCGCATTGAAATTCGATTACAGAAATTACAAGAACTATCTGAAAACTCCAACGACTCTCTCCTTATTCAAGAACGTGAAATGGCATCCGAGGACTTACAGAACATTAGAGAGATAATCGAGCGAATGAAGCAGATGCAGCGTATAAGCGAGTAGTATTGCATTTCCCTGGACACTGCGGTAGAGTGCCTTTAACGCTACGTACCTCCTCGGAGGGACCTATGGCAGAACGCGCGATGCGTCTCTGCATCGCGCGTTTTGCTTAGCACCCACCAATATTTTGAAGCAAAAAATTAGGCGGGTAAGGTTTTTCTAAACCTCACTTCGCTCGGCAACAAAAACCTTATGAAATTTATTCTCGCCAAGAAAGAAGGAATGACCCGTATCTATACGGAGGATGGTCGCGCTTATGCAGGAACTATTTTGACGGCTGATCCGGTGACGGTGACCCAAGTGAAGACTACAGACGGTAAAGATAAGTATTCGGCGGTGCAGGTCGGTGTTGGCACACGGAAGGTAAAAAATATTTCTAAGGCGGTTCTTGGCCACACGAAGGGGAAGGGATACACCGACATCCGCGAAATGCGCCTGCCTGCGCAGGCAGGCGGCGCCGAAGGCGCTGCGGTCGGCGACACGATCGATGCGTCAGTGTTTGTCGTTGGTGATGTTGTGCAGGTTTCGGGTATTTCAAAGGGTAAAGGCTTTTCAGGAGTAGTGAAGCGCCACGGCTTCCACGGCGGCCCGCGTTCTCACGGCCAGAAGCACACCGAGCGTAGCCCTGGCTCTATCGGTGGCTCAGGTGGTCGCGCCGGCGGTCGTGTTGCGAAGGGGATGAAGATGGCCGGTCGTCTTGGCACTGATCGCGTAACCGTGACGAACCTTAAGGTGCTCCTCGTCGACAAGAAGGAAGGAAAGATTATCGTCAGCGGCGCCGTGCCAGGTCGCCGCGGCACTCTGCTTGAGGTAGTCTCTGCACCCTACTTCGCTAAGGCTACGAAGGACACGTAATTTAAATACTATGGCTACCAAAAAGATTAAAAAAGAATACGTACCAATCGAAGCCCCCATCTTCTCTATGGACGGCAAGAAGGTCGGCACGATTGCGCTTCCCGAGAGCATTTTTGGTGCGCCGTGGCGGAGCGACCTCGTACACCAGGTCACGACCGCGATGCAGGCGAACCTGCGCCAGAACCGCGCACACACGAAGGACCGTGCCGAAGTCTCTGGTGGCGGCAAGAAGCCGTGGAAGCAGAAGGGCACCGGCCAGGCGCGTCACGGCTCCACCCGCTCACCGATATGGCGCCACGGTGGCATTACCTTTGGCCCTCGCTCGACACGCGACTACAGTGAGAAGATAAACAAGAAGATGCGCATCGGCGCGCTCCTCTCGGTGCTCTCGCGCAAAGCGAAGGACGGCGAGATTATTCTTGTCGATGAAATTGTTTTCGCAACACCGAAGACAGCGATGGCCAAATCTTCACTCCAGAAACTTGCAAAAGGTGCAGTGGCAGAACAACTTATCACAAAGAAAAAGAATGCCGCTCTCTTCGCGCTCTCTGCGTACAATACAAACACAATAAAGAGTTTCAGTAACTTCGGTAATGTGATGACTGAAGAAATGCGTAGCCTCAATCCGGTTGATGTGCTTTCGCACAAGTACCTCGTCATCGAGAAGCCGGAGGCGGCGTTCAAGGCGCTTATCGCTCGTTCAAAATCTAAGTAATTATTTATGGCACTCTTCGGCAACAAAAAGAAAGAAACAAAGGAGAAAGTGGTGCAGAAACACCGTGCACGCACGGCCGCGACGACGGGCGGGACTGCACACGACATTATCCGCGCGCCGTGGTTCTCAGAGAAGGCACTCATCGCGACCGAGAAGGGTGTCTATGCCTTTGCGGTCTCACCGCGCGCGACCAAAGCACAGATCGCGAGTGCTATTAAAGAGATCTACAATGTTGAACCACGCCAGATCCGCATCGTGAATCTTCCCGGCAAGGCTAAGGCGATGCGCACCAAGCGTGGCACCGGCTATCGTGCCGCGCGCCGAAAAGCATATGTGTATCTGAATGCAGGAGACACCATTCAATTCTCCTAATATTTTATGAAAACCTACAAACCAACATCCAAGAGTCGCCGCCACATGACCACGCTTCCGTACAAGGAGTTGCTCTCGGGCCACGCTCCACACAAGCCTCTTCTCAAGAAGAAGAACAGTCAGGGCGGCAGAAATGCGTTCGGGCGCATCACGACACGTCACCAGGGCGGCGGGCACAAGAAGCGTTTCCGCGAAATAGATTTCTCTTATAATAAGAAAAATATCCCGGCGAAAATTGAAACGATTGAATATGATCCATTCCGTTCGGCCTTTATCGGGCTCGCGCTCTACCGCGATGGCGAGCGCCGCTATGTGATTGTGCCGAAGGAGATGAAAGTCGGTAGCACGTTTCTTGTTTCTGAAGATGCACCGCTCACTGCGGGAAATCGTCTCCCGCTTGGGAAGATTCCTGTCGGCACCTTCATCTACAACATCGAGCTCCAACCGGGCGCGGGCTCTGTGCTTGTCCGCTCTGCAGGAAATTATGCCGAAGTGGTCGCGCACGACGCGGGCTACGCGCAAGTAAAGCTCCCTTCGACTGAAATCCGCAAGGTGTCTGACCTCGCGTGGGCGAGTGTCGGTGCGGTGGGGAATGAAGAATACAATCTCGTCGTCATCGGCAAGGCCGGTCGCTCGCGCTGGATGGGGATCCGCCCAACCGTGCGCGGTACCGCGATGAATCCTGTCGACCACCCACACGGTGGTGGTGAAGGGAAGCAGGGTCGCGGGCTCCGCCGTGCCAAGACCAAGTGGGGCAAGCCCTCCGGCAAAGGTCAGAAGACGAGGACTCCCAAAAAATACTCCAACGTTCATATCATTACGAGACGTAAGGTCGGGAAGAAACGTAAAGGTTAGCCGACTTGCCCCGTAGCCAACCGAGCGAAGCGAAGTTGTGGTATCGGGGAGAAGTACTCAAACGTCCACATCATCTCTCGTCGCAAGGTAGGGAAGAAACGAAAAGGCTAAGACAAATATAGAAATCGCCGTGTATAACGGCGATTTCTGTATTTGTCAAGGTTCTGGAATGAGCTAGGAATTATGAGGGTGTTTTAGGAACGATAACTTGACTCTGAAGAGTGCTTCCTGTATCTTTGAGCTACCTCGCGTGCAGCGGGTTTTTAATTACCATGAGTCGCTCAACCAAGAAAGGACCCTTTGTGGACGTCAAACTCCTCAAGAAGGTAACCAATGCCAAACCGGCCACTGCCGGCGTGATAAATACGTGGGCGCGCAGAAGCCAGATAAGCCCAGAAATGATCGGGTTTCGATTCGGAGTTCACAATGGCAAGTCACATATCGAGGTTCTCGTGAACGAGGATATGGTCGGGCACCGTCTCGGCGAATTCTCGCCGACCAAGAAGTTCGTTCGTCACGGCGGCAAGATGCAGAAGGAGATGGAAATGAAGAAGCAGGAATCCGAGATCGCTGCCGCACAAGCGGCGAAGGCGCCAGCGGGAGCGAAGCCCGCCGGAGGCGGGTCCGCCTCCGGCGGAAAATAATATATGGCAAGCGCGACACTCAAGAGCCATAATCAGCCACAACGCAAAGCGCGTCTCGTCACCGAACTTGTAAAAGGGAAGAAGGTTGCTGCGGCGCTCGCTGCGCTCCAGTTCCTCCCAAAGCGCGCGTCAGCGACGGTTGCGAAGTTGATCGCAAGTGCCGCTGCAAATGCAAAAAATCGCGGTGAAAATGTGGATGAGCTCGTCGTGAAGATTATCGTTGAGAATGCCGGCATGTTGAAGAAATATATGCCGCGCGCATTCGGCCGTGCTTCGATGATACGTCGCCGCAAGAGCCGTTTGATAGTAACGCTCGCTCCCTACTCCGCTAAAGCTACGAAGGGCAAGCCTGCGAAGAAGAGCAAATAAATTTTTATGACACACATCGTACATCCATATGCTCACCGCCTCGGCATCATCCGAGACTGGAAGAGCCGTTGGTTTGCTGTCGATAAGAAGAGTTATCGCGAGAACATTAAGGTCGATGAGACCATCCGCCGTTTCCTTAAGAAGCGTCTGCGCGGTACCTATACGAGCAATATTGAAATCGAGCGTTCGGCGGGTGAACTGCGCATCATCCTCTCGACCGCGCGCCCGGGGCTTGTCATCGGTCGCTCTGGCGAGAACGCAACAAAGCTTCGTGCAGAATTGACCGCAGTCGCCCGGAAAGCTTCTCCGAATGCGCTTCCTGCCGGTAAGCAGGTGAAATTTGATATCAATGAAGTCCGTCAGCCAGAGACTGATGCAGCCGTTGTGGCATATATGATTGTCGAAGGCCTCGAGAAGCGTATGCCGTTTCGTCGTGTGCTCAAGCAGACGGTCGAGAAGGTTATCGCGGTGCGCGAGGTGGAGGGTGTGCGCATCGCGCTCTCGGGGCGTCTCGGTGGCGCAGAGATGAGCCGCAAGGAAGAAATCAAGAAAGGCCGCATCCCGCTCCAGACCTTCCGTGCGGATATTGACTTCGCACACGAGGAGGCGTATCTCCCCTACGGCGTGCTCGGCATCAAGGTGTGGATCTATCGCGGCAACGTCTATCAAGACAAGAAGGCACCGGTACGCCTGTCTGCGCAGGCAGGGATGCCAGAGAGCACCCCGCGCGGCTAATAATTGCATATGTTGTTTCCTAAAAAAGTAAAACACCGCAAGTGGCAGACGCAGCGCATGAGCGCGAAGCGTTTGAATCGTCCAGAGACGCGCGGCACTACCGTGGCGTTCGGTTCATTCGGACTCAAGGCGCTTTCAAGTGCGCGTGTCACCAGCAATCAGATAGAGTCAGCGCGTAAGGTGCTCACGCGCGCGGTCGCGAAGACCGGCAAACTCTGGATACGGATTTTCCCGGATCGTCCGGTGACGGCGAAACCGGCTGAGGTGGGCATGGGCAGTGGTAAGGGCGATCCAAAGCTTTACGTCTTTGAAGTACGTCCCGGTCGCGTCCTGTTCGAGCTTGATGGTGTTGACGAGACTATTGCCCGTGCACATTTGCGCCAGGCGGGTATGAAACTCCCCGTGAAGACGGCAATTGTCACGCGTAGCTAAACATTGCTTTTTCTCTATTTCTATGACAAAAAAGGATACAATGGTAACAAGGACTGATCAGGAGCTCACGAAGCTTCTCGCTGATACGCGCGCCGCGTTTCGCACTGAACGCTTCTCGGCTGCCGGCGCCCGCGCCAAGGAGTCGAACGCTCCGCGGAAGCTCCGTGCCACAGTCGCGCGTATTCTCACGGAGCAATCTGCACGCTCCCTTCGTAGCTCGAAGAGCGTAGTAGGGTAATACTATGGAACAAAACACTTCACGCAAACAAACATTCGTCGGTATCGTCGTGAAGACGGCGATGAAAGATACGGCCACCGTCCGTGTGGACCGCTACGTGAAGAACGCGAAGTACAAGAAATATTTTGTGCGTTCTAAAAAATACCTCGCGCATGACCCGGGCAACACGGCACAAGTAGGGGATACGGTGACTATTATCGCAACGCGCCCAATCTCCAAGTTAAAGCGTTTTGCAATCGTGCAAAAATAAATATGTTACAAGACCGATCCATCGTTACTGTGGCAGACAATTCCGGCGGCCAGATCGCACGCATTTTCAAAATCCTCGGCGGGAGTAAGCGCCGCTACGCGGGCATTGGTGATGTCGTTGTTGTTTCTATACAGACTGCCGCGCCGCGCAAGGCGGTGAAGAAGAAGGACAAGTATCGCGCGGTTGTCGTGCGGCAGGTGAATCCCTTTGCCCGCAAGGACGGCTCCTATATTCGCTTCGATGAGAACGCGGTCGTGCTTATCGAGAAGCAAGGCAAGGAGATGGGGCCGAAAGGGAACCGCATTTTCGGGCCTGTACCGCGTGAGCTCTCAGAGCGCGGCTGGCACAATATCGTGTCACTCGCGCCTGAAGTCGTTTAAATATATGAAAATCAAAAAAGGAGACAAAGTGCGCGTCATTTCTGGCAAGGACAAGGGCAAGTCCGGTGTTGTTGTGCGTGCACTACCGAAGGAGGACAAAGTCGTCGTCGAGGATGTCGCACTCTACAAGCGCTCGCTCAAAGGGAGTCAGGGGAAAGTCGGTACCATCGTCGAGCGGTCGCGCCCTATCCACGTATCAAATGTTACTCTTGTTTCAACATCCAAGATTAAATCTGCGCTCGACGCAAAATAATTATGTCTATTACCAAAGAACGCCAACAGTCAGCCTATCTCGCACTTGCGAAGACGTTTGGCTACACCAGCCCGATGCAGGGCACGCGCATCCAGAAAGTCGTCGTCTCAACCGGCGTCGGCAAGAAGCGTGACAAGAAGCAGCTCGAGGTTATCGAGGATCGCCTTGCGAAGATAACGGGGCAAAAGCCGTCCGCGCGTGCGGCGCGCATCTCCATCGCGTCCTTCAAGGTGCGCGAGGGCGACACAGTCGGTCTCCAGGTGACGCTCCGCGGCGCACGCATGTATGACTTTGTTGACAAGCTTATTCATATTGCACTCCCACGCACCCGTGACTTCCGCGGCCTGTCTGCAAAAGCAATCGACGAGATGGGCAATATCACCATCGGTATTAAGGAGAACACCATTTTCCCAGAAACGTCCGATGAAGACCTTAAAGACGTGTTCGGTCTCGCTATCACCATCGTCACGACCGCCAAATCAAAAGCCGAAGCCGAAGCATTCTTCCGTCACCTCGGCATGCCGCTTATTGTCGAAGCAAGGAAGAAATAATTTCGTACGAGAAAACCGCAGCTGTTTAGTCGCGGAGATTTTGTTGTCACCGTTACTCAATACTGGGATTTGATTTCTTCAAATGCCTTTCTGTGTCCCCATTCTTTGTATGCGTGCCACGCTTTCATACTCGCCCAGCCAAGAGCGCCAACACCCAGAGCGACTCCTCCAATACTAAATCCTAGAGTGGTTGCGGCTGTTCCAAAATATGTCAAACCACCCGCGCCAACAGCAAGACCTGCACCACCAACCGCCGCGGTACCCTTCAAGAGTTTCGAGCGATTTTCCTCGTTCCGTACTCGTTCCGCAGCAAGTCCGACTTCAATTTGGGTTTGAACACCTCTGTCACCCGCCTCATTTTCTTGAGCAAGGCCAAGCGACCTAGAGAATTCCCCCATCTTTCTTTGCCTTAACTCCGCTCGCGCACGATCTGCATCTTCTTGTGCCTGCTGCTCGGCGGCCAAGACTTCAGCGTTTCTTGTACGAGCGACATTTTCTACTGTTGCTTCAGCTTCAGCTTTTTCAACCAATGCTTCTTCCTCTGCGGTGAGAGCAGTGAGTTCGATAGATTTTCTATATGTCTCTTCAGGTGGAGTTATCGGGGTCACAGAACCAGGGACGTGCATTACCCTTCCTTCGACCTGGCCGTATTTCTCGCGTGAATACCCTCTAGTGTTTTCAAGATTCATATAGTGCGTAGTTATATGTAACGCCATAATGATACCATTTTTCCGGCAAGCCCCTTTCTTCAAGCGTTTGACGGCGTACCACCGATTTGATACAGTACCAGCACGCTCCTCGGAGCTTTATTTTTTAATGGCAAAGAAATCCCAGCTCGCGCGGCTCGTCAAGAAGACGAAACTCGTCGCGAAATATGCCGTCAAACGCGCAGCCCTCAAGGCGGCGGGTGATTCTGCTGGGCTCCAGGCACTACCGAGAAACTCCTCTCCAGTACGGCTGAAGTCGCGTTGTGCGATCACAGGCCGCTCCCGCGGCTATATGCGCACTTTCGGTCTCTCCCGTATCCAATTCAGAGAGCTCGCACGTGAGGGCAAGATACCAGGCGTTAAGAAAGCATCATGGTAACCCCGACGAACAATCAGATTGTTGTCGGGGCGCCGACTGAAACGTCGGCGGCGACACAAAAACAAATATGATTACTGACCGCATCGGCGATTTCATCATTCGTTTACAAAATGCTGCGATGATAGGCAAGAAGGAAGTGTCGGTGCCATGCTCGGTACACTTGCTTGCTATCGCAAAGAAACTCCAGGGGCTCGGTTTCATAACGACAGTTGAAGTGAAAGAAAAAGAAGAAGGAAGCGTGAAGAAGACTATTGAGGTAACGCTTTCATACAATGAACGCGGACTCGCCAAACTTCGCGGCGTAAAGCGCATCTCCAAGCCGGGTCGCCGTCTCTACGCACCGCACACCTCGGCACACAAGGTGAAGGGTGGCACCGGCGCACGCATTCTCTCATCGTCTGCGGGCATCATCACGGATGCCGAGGCACGTGCGCAAAAAGTCGGTGGAGAAGAGCTGTTCGAAATTTGGTAATTGTATGAGCCGCCTCGCAAAGAAGCCAATAGCCGTCGGGAAGACCACTGTCTCAGTGGCAGGCGGGATGCTCTCGGTCAAAGGAACGAAAGGGACACTCACGAAGCGCGTGCATCCCACCATCGACATCTCTGTATCACCGGAGGGCGTTCTGATCACGTCGAAAGATCGTTCACGACTCGCGAAAGCACTTACCGGTACTTTCGCTTCGCATGTGAAGAATATGGTGCAGGGCGTCGAGACGCCCTATGTGAAAAAGATTATTATGGAAGGCGTTGGCTACAAGATGGAGGTCAAGGGGAAGGATGTCGTGCTTACGGTCGGCTTCTCGCACACCGTACCACTTGCGATACCCGATGATGTCGCAGTGAAGGTAGAAAAAAACATGATGACGCTTGAGAGCTCTAATAAAGAGTCGGTCGGACAATTCGCCGCGAATGTCCGCCGCGTCAAACCGCCGGAGCCGTATCTCGGGAAGGGGATGCACTACGAGGGTGAAGTGGTGCGCCGCAAACAGGGCAAAAAAGCAGTATAGGCTCTAGGCTTTAGTAAAAACATGAATCACAAACCAAAATCAAATAGTGAATTGCGAAAACGCAGACACGCGCGCGTGCGCGCGACGGTGAAAGGGACCGTAGAGCGACCACGCCTTGCGGTCTTCCGCAGTAATCGTTTCGTGTCTGCACAGCTTATCGATGACACTGCCGGGAAGACAGTCGCGGCTTCGCACGGGCGCGAATTCAAGGGCTCGCAGTCAGTGCAGGCAAAGGCGGTCGGTGGTGCGATTGCAAAGGCAGCGAAGGCGAAAGGCATTTCCGCGATTGTCTTCGATCGTGGCGGGTATCGTTACGCTGGACAAGTGAAGACGCTCGCAGATGCCGCACGCGAAGGAGGTCTCGTCTTTTAAATATTTATGACTACTCCGATGGAACCAGAGATTATAGAAGAGGTTGTTGCACCTGAAGTAGCCGCAGAAGAGACACCGATTACTGAAGTGGTACCGCTCGCAGGAGTGGTGTCTCCTCGCAGTACGGGTGGTCGCGGCGCTATGCGCGGTCGCGCGCCACGCGGCGGGGGACGCACACGGGCTCCGCGCGAGCGCGGCGAATTCGAGCAGGTAACAATCGATGCTCGTCGCGTGGCGCGTGTAATGGCAGGCGGCCGTCGTTTTAATTTTAGCCTCGCTATTGTCATCGGTGACAAAAAGGGTCGTGTAGGTGTCGGGCTCGGGAAAGCGGCTGACACCGCACTTGCTATCGATAAGGCGGTTCGCGATGCGAAGAAACACCTTTTCATTGTTCCGCGCACAAAGTCTGGTTCAATACCACACCAAGTTGAATCGAAATATGCATCTTCTATTGTTGAAATTATTCCATCAAAGGGTCGCGGACTCGTCGCAGGTTCGGCAGTACGGACCGTGCTCGACCTCGCCGGTGTGACGGACGTCGTAACTAAGATTCATACCCGCACAAAAAACAAGCTCACCATCGCGCGCGCAACTGTCGCGGCACTCAAGAAGCTTCGTGCGGCATAATATTTCCAATATGCAACTTCATTCATTTACTCCACGCACAAAGAATAAAAAGAACGCGCCTGTTGGCCGCGGCGGTAAGCGCGGCAAGACCAGTGGTCGCGGCGGAAAAGGACAGACCGCGCGCGCAGGGCACAAGATACGTCCGGAAGTCCGCGACCTTATTAAGAAGCTCCCAAAGCGCCGCGGCCACGGTAAGAACCGCGCACGCACGGTGAAGACAAATCGCATCAGTGTCTCCGCGGTCAATCTCGCTGCGCTCGAGGCGAATTATAAAGCAGGAGAGACGGTTTCTCCCGCATCCCTGCTTGTAAAAGGACTAGTGCGTCGGGCGAAGGGTCGCGCACCGGAAGTGAAAATCCTCGGTACCGGCACGCTCACTAAGGCGCTTATTGTCAAAGGATGTACACTCTCTGTAACCGCGCGTGCAGCCGTCACTGCCGCCGCGGGAAACATCCATGCTTAATTCTTTTATACATAAACTCAAACTTGCTTTCGGCGCTTCCGAGATTCGCTCCCGTATCTTCTTCCTCATCGGCGCGCTCGTCCTCTTCCGCCTCCTCGCATCGGTGCCGATTCCCGGTGTTGACCGCAATGCACTCGCCGCCTTCTTTGCAAATAACCAGTTCTTCGGTCTCCTCAACATCTTCTCCGGTGGTGGGCTCTCGGGGCTCTCTATCGTGATGCTCGGTGTCGGTCCCTACATCACTGCCTCGATTATCATGCAGCTCGGCACCATCATCTTCCCACAAGTGAAGCAAGCATACTTTGAAGAGGGAGAGGCCGGGCGGGCGAAGTTTATCAGCTGGAGCCGCTTGCTCACCATCCCTATTGCCATTCTGCAGGGCATTGGCTTCCTCTTCTTACTCCAGAGCCAGGGCGTCATTGCACCGCTCGGAACCGTGGCGCTTATCGCGAATATCGCGATCGTCGCCGCGGGCTCACTCCTTCTTATGTGGCTCGGCGAGCTCGTGACCGAATTTGGTATCGGCAACGGCGTCTCGCTCATCATTCTCGCGGGTATCCTCGCAAGTGTGCCGACGAGTATCTCGCAGACACTCTTCGCCGCGACTGTGGCGAATATTCCGAGCTATCTCGGATTCACGCTTCTCGGACTCGCGATGATTTATGCAGTGGTTGTCGTGTCTGATGCAGAACGCTCAATACCGATTGCGTATGCGCGCGCCGTTCGCGGTGCGGCGATGTCGCAGGGCGCTGCGACCTATCTCCCAATCCGCTTGCTCCAGGCGGGCGTCATCCCCATCATCTTCGCCCTCTCACTTCTTCTCTTGCCGCAGATGGTGCTCTCGATGCTCGGGGCGATAAAGATTTCTTTTGCAGTATCTGCATCAATTTGGTACTCCGCATTTCTCGCGAATCCGTGGCAGTACGGCTCGGTCTACTTCCTCCTTGTGGTGCTCTTCACCTATTTCTACACGGCTGTCACGTTTGAGCCACATCGCGTTGCAGAGAATCTTCAGAAGACCGGTGCCTTCGTCCCTGGCGTGCGCCCCGGTCGCGAAACAGAAGAGTATATCGGCAAGGTCGTGAATCGCATCACGCTTCCCGGCTCCTTCTTCCTCGGCCTCATCGCGGTCTCGCCTTCTATCATCCAAGGGCTCACGGGTGTCACCACGCTTGTGCTCGGCGGCACCGCGCTCCTCATCGCGGTCCAGGTCACGCTCGACCTTGCGCACAAAATCGACGCCCAAGTCTCCCTGCGGGAGTATTAAAAAGAGGGAGGTCAGACCTTCCCAGCTCATATGATTACGAATAATAAATTAGCGACAGTTTTCAACAAAACAAACGGCCACTGTCACTTCTGTGGCGATTCTTTGGTGTTTGAAAAATATGGAGTGAAATACAGTAATAATTTGAATGGAGCGTGGGAAGCTGATCATATTATGCAAAAAGGCAAGGGTGGAAGTAAAAATATCGAAAATTGTCTGCCTTGTTGTGTGCCTTGCAATCGTCTTAGATGGCATCGTAAAGGTGAAGATTTAAGAGACTTAATATTCTTTGGACTTATTGCTAAAGACGAGATTATGAAGAAAACAATAACCGGCATGAAAATAACAGAATTAAAAAACAAACGTATCACTCAAAATAAAAGACGACGACGTAGAGTCTCATTGTGAGCATGGTATAGTGTTCGCATGAGCAATCAACTTTCAGATATAATAAAGCGCAGTGCTCCTGTGTTGAGAAGTCGTCATGCTGTTGAAGCATACGTATTCGGTTCGACCGCGCGGGGTGAGAATCGTCCGGATAGCGATATCGATATTCTTGTGCGTTTTGACAAAACACGGGGACTTTTCGCCTTTGTTGGGACGAAACATGCTCTTGAGGACGCACTTGGGAAAAAGGTTGATCTTGTGCAGATGGAAGCTGTTCGGCCTGAGTTTCGCGAAAGTATTGAACAGGATCGCGTTCAAATTCTATAGACCAAGTATGCAAAGAAAAGTAGCAGTATATCTGCAGGACATTTTGGAATCTTGCGATTTTGTCATCGCAGACATATCGTCAATGACACTTTCTGAATTCAGTAGCAATCGAATCTTGCAAGACGCGGTTATTCGTCGCTTTGAGATTATCGGAGAAGCCGTAAAGCATGTACCGACAGAGTTGCGCAAAAAATATCCGGAAGCTACGTGGAAAGATGCCGCGGCATTTCGTGACGTGCTCACTCATGATTATCCTGAAATTGTTATAGACGAGGTATATCACACCGCTTTTCGTGATTTACCGGCATTTCGCGCTCAAATCGCTCGGGTCTTGAATGACTTACAGAAACAGTAAATATATGGAAACATGCACGATATTTTTTATTGGGAAGCCGGGGTGCGGGAAGGGGACGCAGGCGAAGTTGCTTGCAGAACATACGGGCTGGCCGGTGTTTGGCTCCGGACAGGAATTCCGGAAGATTGCAGAAGAACCCACAGTAGTGGGAAAGAAGGTAAAGCAAGAAATTGACGCAGGACTTCTCTCTCCGCCGTGGTTTGCAATGTATCTGTACCAGAAAGCACTTTTTTCTATTCCTGAAAGGCAGAGCGCTATTTTCGACGGTTTTAATCGCAAGGTGCCGGAAGCAGAACTGATTGTCGATTCACTCACGTGGCTCGACAGACCATTCTGGGTTGTCGATGTCGTCATTTCAGATGAAGAGGCTGCAAAGCGTATTGCGATACGCAAACTTGAATCCGACCGTGTCGACGACCAGTTTGTTCCCGAGCGGTTGAAAGAATACAACAAATTCACCAAAGATGCGCTTGAGATATTTCGTACGGCGGGTAAGCTTATTGAAATAAATGGAGAACAGACGCGTGAAGCAATTGCAGAAGATGTGCGCAAAGCGCTTGCTATCAAATGACTATTAAAAACGACACCGAACGAGAGGATCTCATCGAGGGAGGGAAGCGCCTTGCGCGCGTGTTTGAGACGCTGCGCGCCAAAGTTGCGCCCGGTGTGACGGCTGAAGAGCTTGATGATTTAGCAGAGCAGCTAATCCGCGAGGGAGGTGACGAGCCGTGCTTCCTCGGCTATACGTCCGAGGGCGCGCGTCGACCGTATCCAGCGACGCTCTGTGTCTCGATAAATGACGAAGTGGTGCATGGCATCCCAAATGAGTCGGTGAAGACGCTGAAAGAGGGTGACATTGTCGGTCTCGATTTAGGACTCACGCACAACGGCGTCATCGTAGATGCTGCAATCACCGTGCCAGTCGGCGAGGTGAGTGAAGAGTCGAAGAAACTTCTTCGCGCGACAGAAAAAGCGCTCGCCACCGGAATTGCGAAAGCAATTCCGGGAAATCATATCGGCGACATTTCGTCTGCTATTCAAAAAGAGATTGAAAATGCCGGCTTCAAGGTAGTGCGAGAACTTGGCGGACATGGCGTGGGTGAACTCGTGCACGAGGAGCCATTTATTCCAAACTTCGGTCGCGCAGGTGAAGGAGAATTGCTCCTTGAGGGTATGGTGCTCGCACTCGAGCCCATTGCGGCGGCTGGCAAAGCAGCAGTCACGCTCGCCCCCGACGGTTATACGTACCGCACCAAAGACGGCTCTCGCTCCGCACACTTCGAACACACTATCTTGCTTGAAGCGTCTGGAGCGCGTATCATAACCACATAATCGCCGCAGGCGATTTTATTTTTAAACTATGGCAAACAAGAATCCAAAAGAAGAGAGGACGTACGTAATGATTAAACCTGATGGCGTAAAAAAAGGTCTGATTGGCGAGGTCATCAGACGTTTTGAACAGCGTGATCTTAAGATCGTTGCACTCGAGATGTTCCAGCCGACGTTTGAAGAAATGGATAATCATTATCCGAAGGATTTGACATGGATCACACGTCTCGGAGGGAAGACACTCGCCACGTATGAGAAATATCAGTTTAATCCAATGGAAGATTTTGGTACGACTGACCCGGCACAAATTGGCCCTGAGATACGCAAGTGGCTCATCGATTATATGCTCTCTGCGCCACTCGTGAAAATGGTGGTTGAAGGCACGCATGCGGTTGATATGGTACGTAAGATTTGCGGTCCCACGTTGCCATATCTTGCAGACATGGGCACCATTCGCGGGGACTTCTCGAACGATTCGCCAGTTTTTGCAAATGCTGAGAAACGAGCCGTTGCGAACATTCTCCATGCATCCGAGACAATTGAGGAGGCAGCACACGAAATTGAACATTGGTTTGGAGATGTCAAGACATTTAGCTATAAACGTCACGGCGAATAGTTTTCCACAGAGCTATTTGACACAGGGTGTATAGTTATAAGTGGAGCTGTTCTTAAAAACGCAACTTGCTCATCATTGGGGAAATTCTGCATTAAGGTTCGCTTGGTGAATTCCGCAAGGAGATCCGAGAGCCACCGTTGCTTATCCCACGTAGCAAGAACAAAGTTGCTTAAGAGGACAGTTCCGCAAAAAGCCGCCTTAGTGGGCGGCTTTTTGCGGTATAGTGAGAAAAATGAAACTGACTTTCTATGGCGGAGCAGGGAAGGTGACAGGCTCCAATTTTTTGGTCGAGGGTACACGTGGAAAGATTCTTATTGATTGCGGCATTGAGCAGGGAGCCGACTTCGTGGAAGCGCATATCTACGGACCATTTCCCTATGATGTGAAGAGTGTTGATGCGCTCGTCGTGACGCACGCGCACCTCGACCACGTCGGGAGAATCCCCAAGCTCGTGAAGGACGGCTTCCGCGGGAAGATTTACATGACGCCGCCGACAAAGGATCTTGCCGAACTTATTCTCCGCGACTCGGTGGGCATTCTTGGTGAAGAGGCGTCGCGCCGTGGCATTGCGCCACTCTATGAGGAGCAAGATGTTGACGAGACGTTCTCACTTATTGAAACGCTTGACTATCATACAGAAAAAGAAATTGCGCCCGGACTCTCGGTGTATTTACGTAACGTTGGCCACATACTCGGTTCGGCGAGTGTGCGTATCACGGATAAAGAAGATGATACGACGCTAGCGCTCACCGGCGACATCGGCAATTCCCCCTCGCCACTTCTGCCTGACTGGGAGCCGATACCAGATGCAGATGCGCTCGTGATGGAGAGTGTGTATGGCGATCGACTTCATCCGCCACAGAGCGAGCGCGTCGCGAAACTCCGCGACGCGCTCGCGCGCGCAATCGAGAAGGGTGGCACGATACTCATCCCCGCATTCTCACTCGAGCGCACGCAACTGATGCTCTATGAACTCTCAAATTTCTTTGATGCCGGAGAGTTGCCAAAAATCCCGGTATTTCTCGATTCACCGCTCGCGATACATGTGACTGAAGTGTATGAAAAGTGGGGGATGACGTATTTCAAGTCCGAGACCGAGGACGAGATGAAACGAGAGGGGAGCATCTTCGAATTCCCGTTCTTGAAACAAACGCTCTCACGCGCAGAGTCGGTAGCGATAGAGAAGACGCCGGGGCTAAAGATTATCATCGCCGGCGCAGGGATGAGCCATGGTGGCCGTATCGGCCGCTGGGAAGCAAAGTATCTCCCCGACCCCTCCACAACGCTCTTTATCGTCGGCTACCAGGCTCCTGGGACTCCTGGGAGGCGTATGGTAGAAGGCGCATCCTCGGTGCGCATCAATGGCAGCGATGTGCATATTCGCGCAAAAATAGAGAAACTCGAGGGCTGGTCAGCACACGCCGACCGTGACGGACTCCTGAAATTTGCAGAAGCCTGCCTGCGCAGGCAGGCCGCACTCGCCGGCAAGCGCACCAAGACCATTTTCACCGCGCTCGGTGAACCCTCTGCCGAGCGATTCTTCGCCCAGCGCATCCACGACTACCTCGGCGGCAATGCTGTCGTTCCCGACTACGGCGAAACCTGGGAGGTGACGAAGGATTCAGTTAGAAAAGTTTGATTTTTTAATTGTGCAATTCTTAGACTCATGTAATATTGTCGATGGAGCCTTTTAGCTTCTTTCTGGAGAAGACAATGTTTTCAAGAAGAACACTACCAACAGTCGTGTTTTCAATGCAGGGTCCATTTACCGAATCAACAGTGTACGAAATGATTCAGAGGAACCACCCTAATGAATTCCGTGGTCTTAATTTAGCACTGTTAGTGGATATTTATCTGGGGAGACTCGTACGTTATAGGATTCTGATCCAGAACGGTTTCGAGTTCTCTCTTCCACGGTGCAGGTCATTGCAAACGGAGTGAAGCAACTAATATGATTTTCAAACGATTCGGGGGCGGCTCAAACCGCCCTTTTGATTAAACAACTTGCTTGGCAATGCGAGCAAAAATTTCAGGATGGTCGGAGGCGAATTGGGCGAGGACCTTGCGGTCGAGGGCGAAGCCGGTTTTCTTGAGCTTCGCGATGAAGGTGGAGTAGGACTTGTGGCCATTCTCGCGGACGGCGGCGTTGAGGCGGACTATCCAGAGTTGGCGGAAGTCAGTCTTCTTGTCGCGGCGGTGAGCAAACGCGTAGCGGCCTGCACGCATGAGCGCCTCGTGAGCGGCGTGGAGCTTCTTGGAGCGGATGCCACGATAGCCCTTAGCTCTCTCGAGAATATTCTTGCGGCGCTTATTCGCCATTACTCCTCCCTTGATTCTTGTCATACGAAAATGATTACTACAATTAATTACTTCGCCCCAGTTGCTGGCAAGAAGCGGCGGCGAACTTTCATCGACAAATTGATAGCCACGGAACCGCGTTTGCCGCGGCGCTCGCCGCCGCTCTGCTTGGCGTTGAAATGGTTCTGACCTTTTACACGCGCCATCAACTTCCCGTTGCGAGTGACGCGGATTCTTTTTGAATATGATTTATTTGTTTTCATTTTTTGGTTTTTGTTCCTTCTCGCGCTTCGCTTGGGCGATGAGGTCGCGCTCAATAACTCCCGCAAAGCCCTTTGGGCTCCGCGCGACCGGCTCGGCGACCTTGTAGGCATACGGGATGCGTACAAGGAACTTCTCGAGACGATCTTTGAGGAATGCTTCCTCCATACTCTTGTAGCGGCCTTTGAGGAAGAGCTCGGCGCGCACACGGTGACCCTCGGAGAGCCACTCGGCGGCCTTCTTTGCCTTGAGCTCCATATCATGGTCCCCGGTGCCCACCTTGATCTGGACCTCCTTGGTTTCTGATACTTTTACCTTGGCTTTTGCTACCTTTTCCTTCTTGCTACGCTCGTATTCAAATTTACCATAATCTATGATTTTCGCAATTGGCGGGACGGCTGAGGGCGATATCTCGATAAGGTCGAGCCCCGCCTGCTTTGCCGCCGCAAGTGCCGCCTCGAGCGAGAGGATACCCAGATTGCTCCCGTCTGCACTAATCACGCGCAACTCTTGCGCGCGTATCTCGTTATTAATGCGAAGTCGTTCAGTGGCCACTGGAAGTAGCTAGAATATAGCATAAAAAATGGGTAGGGTGCAAGGTATAATTTGGAACATGAAAATCCCACCAGACCCGCGCACCCCATATATTCTCGACAAGGAACAAGACCAACGGATTTTCGCAAAGTTGGGACGATTTCAGAAACGGAAACTTACGAGCGAAGAAGAAAAACTTGTGGCGTTTCTGTACTCTCAGCTGGAAACAGACTGGCGAACTCCGCTCGAGGAATTTACAGACGATTTACTTCGTTAAAATCTGGCTCGGGTCGGAGAGGATGATTTCGACTTTGTACACAAGCTTGCTTGCTGGATAAAAGAGGGTATAATGGCAATGTGCTCGTGAAGCGCAAGCTTTATTCGGCTAACGGAATTCCATACGCCGAAAGCGGGCACATCAAAGCAACCGTCATCTCGACGGTTTTTTTGTTTTCTTATTTTCCTTTTTCCACACGCTCAAGAAGGTTATATTTCCGTCGCCAATTCTTCTCAAGACGACCGACACTAGAGCCTTCTGTTTCCCAACCACTTCTTTCAACTCCCATATTTCGTAATACTTTCCAAGCGGTTTTGAGTACTGCTCTTTTTTGTAGTCAGCAACGCTTGTTGCCAGCTGAATAACTGGAATAACAAGCGGTAGTAGACCGATCTTATATTTCTGTTCGCTCAGTTCCCTACGCTTGCCATGACTATCGTATCGTAAATGATAGAAGCCTTTTGAATTAAAAACGACATATTGATTTAAAATCGGACAATAGACTTTCTCAACGGTTTTATACCATGCTCTTTTTTCTTCAATAAAGTTAGAAAAGCTCTGCGCCATACAGGAGATTGTATAACGTTATTTCGAGAGCTGACTCGGGTCGGAGAGAATGATTTCGGCTTTGTTTTGGTAGGAGGCGATTTTGCCGGTGAGGGTGATGGTTTGCCCCGCGTAGCGGGAGAGGTCGCCGAATTTTTCTGCATCATCGGCGAAGATGACGCCAGAGAAGGGACAGGTTTTGTATTGCTTACAGAAATCGAGAAAGACCGTGCCGGTTTTTGAGGTATAGGCTTCAACGAGTTTCCCGCGCACGGAGGCGTACTCGCCGACGTGATTCATGGCTTCTGTATAGTCGATGGTGCCGATAGAAACTGGCGCGGCCGCTCCCGCGGCCGCGCTGTTGCCTTTGTAGGCATCGAGCAATTTCTTCAAAATATTTTCATATGCTTGTCGGAGTGCGGGGTCGGTGCCGACTTCAAGTATTTCGTCATTGATGGTTGTCGCAGACTTAGTCCAGTTGTAGCTGCCAAATGCATAGGCCTGCTCTGTCACGAGAAGTTTAATGTGCATAATGCCATTGCCGGTCGCGTGTTTCTCGGTCACGACTGGGATGCCGGCGGCGAGCAATTTTGCAGTAATCGGAGCACCATAACTATTACTGCTTTGTTCTGAATCCATAATTCCTTTTACTTCGACACCACGCTTCTTTGCTTCTACAAGCGCATCGGCGATGCTCGGAAGGGTAAAGGTATATATCGCAAAATAGACGTACTCCTCTGCTTCATTGATGAGCGCGATGAGCTCTTGGTCGTTCTGCCTCTTGTCGAGGCTATAAATAACACGTATTGAGTTTGCGGTCGGCGCCGAAACGGTTTGCACCGGAATAGCGACGCTTGGGGCTTGTCCCGCCGCGTCACCAGTCCCAATCGTGTACCCCGCGCCGCCCGCTGCAAGGGCGAAGATAAGGGCTGTAATCGCACGGATGATTCTCGGATTCATCTCGTTAGTATACCCACAAAAGCACTCGAGACACTAGCTAATCATACGGTGTAGCTATTCGCCTCGATTGGATGCTTCGAGCTCTTCCTTCTTAGCGCGATATGCAAGCAGATTATGTCTCCCGATGAAGAACAGAGCAATGAGGAACGCTCCAGCGATACCCCAGCGGACGTGACCGACCCACCCGGACGTGATACTGCCGAACCAGTACGATACTGAAAAAAGTCCTACCCCCACGAGCAATCCTCCGGTAAATGCCATAGGGAGATACGTGCGAAACGGGAGATGGAAGAAGCCGCTCGCAGCAAAAGTAGTGAATCGTAATCCGGGTATGAAATGGCCGGAAAAGACTTTTACTGCATACTTATGTTCAAGCCAAGAACGAAAAGGTGCCGTGAAGTCATGGTCGATATAGTGTGCAAGCCTCGGATGTGTGCGAGCAAATGAACCAAGAGCGTAGAGTGCAGTGTCTCCAATCATCATGCCGGTATAGAGCGATATGAGTGCAAGCGGAATCGATACAGTCCCATCTGCCGCAAGTACACCGACGATAACTATAGTAAGGTCTTCGAGAAAGAGGACGCAGAGAATAATTGCGAGCGCAAGGACTACAGAGCTATCAACGGTGCCGCCGATGAGGTGAGAGAGAAAGACATCCATATGAGTCTTCAGTCTAGCAGGTTTCTTTATGCACAGAACCATTCCTGACCCCCGCTTTTTGTCGCAGATGAGAGTATCATACCTAGAGTATGAAAACACCCACGACCATTTTCGGTGTCATCCTGTTGCTACTTGGACTCCAGCACCCTCGCCCCTCAAAGTCCCCACCCTGCTTGCGTTAGCGAATAATAACTC
>JBBUDY010000003.1:0-16228 GCA_038057055.1 Patescibacteria group bacterium
AGGACACGTTGTATATGACCTACACCGCATATGATGGCGTACATTCTCCTAAGGGGGCAGCGACTTCGATTAGTGTCGATGACTTCCTCGCACGACGATGGAGCGCGTGGGGAGCTCCCCACCTCCTCACGCCCGATGGCGTTGACGACAAGGACCTCTCACTGTTGCCTGAAAAGATACAGGGGAATTACTTGTTGTATCACCGTGTCAATAATCAAGTCTGTGCCGACCTCCTTCCAGACCTTGCTTCAGGAAAACGGGTTAACCGTTGTATAGAAGTCATCGGTCCACGCCCTGGGATGTGGGATGGGGCAAAGGTCGGGAGCGCGGCGCCACCAATAAAGGTTGGCGACAAATGGCTGATGATTTATCATGGCGTCTCGCGCCACGGCACGTACCGCCTCGGCGCCGCGCTCATTGGCGCCTCGGGTACCGAGGTACTCGCACGTACCGCTGACGCCATCTTCGAGCCGTTAGAGAAATATGAAAAAGAGGGCGAGATTCCGAACGTCGTCTTCTCTTGTGGCGCAGTCGTGCGCGGTGACACACTCTTTCTCTATTACGGCGCTGCCGATAAGGTCATCGGTGTCGCGACCGCCTCTCTCTCGCATATCCTTGACGCGTTATCATGATTACAGCAATCGTTTTCGACCTCGACACCACACTCACCGAGAGCAAGTCAAACATGACTCCTGAAATGGGCGGGCTTCTTGCGCGTTTACTGCAGAAGATGCCCGTTGCAGTAATGAGCGGGAGCTCGTATGCGCAATTCCAAAAGCAATTTATGGTCGGCATGCCTAGAGACGCGAACCTCAAAGACCTCTATCTCTTCCCCACCAGTGCCGCACAGTGCTACACGTGGCGAAATAGCGAGTGGCAAGCAATCTACAAAAATCTTCTCTCTCCCGAAGAAAAAACAAAGATTCTGCATGCGCTCGCTGAATCTCTCAAAGAAACTGGTTTTGACAAACCGCCGCCTCAACTCTGGGGCGAACAAATCGAGGATCGCGACTCACAGATCACTTGGTCAGCACTCGGTCAGCAAGCACCGTATGATGTCAAGAAAGTATGGGACTCCGACCGGAAGAAGCGCGCACCACTTCAAGCTGCACTTCTCAAACGTCTTCCCGTCTTTTCAGCGCGCATGAATGCAACAACTTCAATCGATATATCCAAAGAGAATTTCACCAAAGCCTATGGCGTGCAAAAATTCTCTGAAATAGTTTCCGTACCGATCTCCGACATGCTCTATGTCGGTGATGCCCTCTTCCCGGGCGGCAATGATGAGATTGTCAAAGAGACCGGCATCCTAACCCAGCAAGTGTCCGGGCCTGCCGAAACTGCAGAAGTCATCGAAAAAATCCTCACTGCTTCATAAGCCGAACGAGGCGGATGGTTTCAAATGAGTGACGACCGTGGAGAGCGTGGAAGACGGGAGAGAGTTTGTCACCGGTGTTTGTGGCAAGCGCCTCGTGCACTTCATCCACAATGTCGAGCGGGACAAGGTGCGCGAAGTCTGCGCGGGTGAGCTTCCCTATTTCGGCAAGTTCTTCTAAGTGATGCACAATGGTTGAAGCGACAAGCCCGCGCGCCTTCACTGCTTCTTTGAGACTCTTCGCATCTCGCACGGTCTGTAATGTTTCTGCTAATCTCCCCGGCAATCCTTTATTCTTCTCCCTCGCTCCGCCTTTAGCCCGTGAGATGCCGTCTGCGGCTATCTCACTGGGCCAAGCACCACCCATCGCCTTCACAAACTTCTTTTGCATTTCAATTTTCTCCGTTTCGGGCATCTCGGCAAATGCATCACGCGCCGCGTCTGACGCGGCGCGAAAGTCCCGGTCCTTCTCCAGAATCTCCGGGTGCACCTCGAGCGCACGCTGGTTCAGCCCCGTGAGATACACCCCACTAAGTCTGCGCACCCGCGAGAGCGCCACATACCCTTGTCCATATTCAAACGCCTTCGAGAGGTCCATAATCGCCGCGTCCATACTCATCCCCTGACTCTTGTGGACGGTCATTGCGTAGGCAAGCCGAAGTGGTATCTGCGAGATGCTTGCCTTCACCTTCCCTTGTTCCTCGAGCTGCCACTCCATTGACTCGCATGTAATCCGCAGACCGTCTTTCGTCTTCACGATTGGCATCCCGCTTGCGTCCCAACCGGTCACTACCCCGAGTGTGCCGTTTACAAACCGCCCTTGCGGCGAGTTCTTGGTGAACATTACTGCTGCACCCTCTTTCAGCTCCAGCACCTCCGGCGAGAGACAACCGCGTATAAGCCCCTCTACGAGCGAGTCCTTCCCCTTCGAGCTCATGCGGAATTTCTTTGCTTTCCCCGGGAGTTTTTCAAGTTCACCAGCATTGATACGGTCTACGTCTGCATTGTGCGAAAATAATTTTGGAGCATCGACAGGAAGCTCGTTTATTTCAACGTGCCGCCGCATCAGTTCTTCATGATGCATCTCCTCAACTTCTCCCGAGCGTATCGCCGAGAGTACACCAAGAAATACTGAATCATCTTGTCGATATTGCTCCGTGAGGTAGCACGTGAGCAGATTCAAGTCGCGCCAAACCTTTGAGGTGTACGCAAATGCTACCTCCTTGTTCCGTGAGACCGGCGGCAACTGGAAAAAGTCGCCAACGAGTACCACCGTGAGCCCGCCAAACGGTCGGTCAGAGCGCCGCACCTCGCGGCAAATCGCATCTGCCATTTCAAACGTGGTTGCCGAGAGCATCGAGATCTCCTCGATGATAAGCACCTTTGCTTTCGTTATTCGCTTCGCAATGTGCTCCTTGCTCGCAATGCGATCCACGTCGGCTCTCGTGAGTGACTCGGCTATGCCGATACCGCTCCACGAGTGGAGCGTCTGACCCCCTACGTGTGTCGCGGCAATACCGGTGGCAGCAGTAATCGAGGGCTCGATACCGCACTCGCGGAGCCACTCCACAAACTCATTTATCGTGTGCGTCTTCCCGCTCCCCGGTTCGCCGGTGAGATATACATTGGCACCCGTCTTCAATATCGTGAGCGCCTCGCCTTGGGTCATCCAGACACTCTACCAGATACACTAACCGCGATGTAACCAGTTCCAGATTGTCGCAAAGGCGTAGCCAAGAATGTATCCGATGAGTGTCGCAACGAGGACGACCGTAATAGCCGCAGAAAGGTTAAATGCTCCAACGACAACCGGCATACTCACCATATGCGCCCACTGACTAAAGTTGACGAGTGTCTGCGCCCACCCGAGTGCGACGAGGATAGCCCACACGAAATGCACAGCACCCAAGAGTTTTCCGAAGGCAAGTCCAGTCTTCCGAGGATTAAGGTGATTCATATCGATAGGTTATTCGATTAACACAGTAATCATAGCGCACTGTGCAAACACTAGCGGATACCGGTATCGCAGGAAATAGTGGTTGTTGCGTATCCGCTTGCAGCAACAGCGATAGATACAGGGCTACAGCGCGGGAGCATCGTACCGCCAGCGGCAATGAGTGTGTAAGAGCCTGGCGGGAGCGAGAATTCAAATGCGCCGTTTGCATCCGATTGCGTGCGTGCAAATGCCGCTTTTACCCCATCACGATGCGCAGTGACTGTCGTTGCGTATGGCTTGTCTGCACATTGTGGGTCAGGCGGGTCTCGCATCACCGGGCACGTGGGCCCGAGCAATACCACTCCGCGTACGCCCGAATTATAGGGCAGAATAGTATCTTCTCCTGCAGTGGTTGTACTCGGCGCCTCTGCGACGCGTACATTCATCATCCACAGTGCGATGATGATTGTCGTTGCGACAACACCTGCAAGAACAGTGTATCCCTTCATATATGTATTATTATACGTATCGTATTTCGTCCTTAAAGTATGGTGCCGGATCAATGTACCCCATATTACCGTTGTCTTTATCGAAATTTGTCGGGCGATAGCCGAAGTGGAGATGCGGTGCCTCGCTTGCTGCACCAGAATTTCCAGAGAGTCCGAGCTTGAAACCCGCCTTCACCTTCTGATTCCGCGTCACGTCAATTGACGAGAGGTGGAGATATACGCTCTCATAGCCATTATCGTGCGCAACGCGGACAAATTTTCCATTCCACTGTGTCTCGGTCGCTTCAGAGATTGTCCCATCGAGAACGCTGTAGACCGATTTTTTCCATTCACTTGGATTATTTACATCGCGCGTTCTGAAGTCCATCCCATTATGCCCCTTCGGGCTCCCGAGCGATGCATACACCGCCGGACGCTCGCCGAAGCGCTGTGTGCACACAAGCTGGTCGAGCGGGCGCGAAAGTATCTTCCCTGATACGGGGATATTGTGCGCGTCGACACTTCCCGACCAAAAGAAATCCCCGTCAGGGGTGAGATACCACTTTGCATTGCCGGCGACGCTCTCACCATCGAGCACATAGCCGATATACGCCTGCATCGTTCCTGCATGAAGCATCGTCACCACCTCCACCGTCGTTGCCGGGAGCCCCTTGCGCGTATTCAAATCGCTCGTCAAACGGACAAGTCCTTTCTTTGGTACAAACGTGTATTCTCCTGCAGCCATGCTCTTAGTATACAAAACTAGACCAAATACGCATCTTGCCCATAACCGGCAACGCCGAGATACTCCGCTTCGCCTTGTAATATCGCCTCAAATGGCTGGCACGCGAAGCAGCCGGCGGGGCCACGCGGGCACTCATACGCTTTCTTTTCTCGTGCTTCTTTCACCCGTCGCGCAAGAGTGAGCACCTTCTCTCTCGCTTCATCCGCATCTGGCAATGTCACTTCGGTCGGCGTATCACTCTTTTCCAAATACCAATACGCCGCGCCGCTCACGCGGCGCTTCTGGAGCTCATTCAGCAAAAGCAAATAGATTGGCAATTGAAGCGAATCTTCGTCCTCTTCATTCTTCCCCGTTTTAAAATCAATCACTCGGATGCTGTCGTCCGTCTCAACATACTCCAACCAATCAATGAGCCCGCAGAGAATAATATTTTCTTCTTCTGAAAGATAGAAATTCGGGGGCATGTTGTTCTCGGATTCTTTCAGACGAATTGTTTTCTTGCTAATCGGTCCAGGATTCTGTATCACCCGACCAATCATGGCGCGCCCGCGCGCCTTCGCGACCGCTTCTTCCTCATCACTTGTGAAGCCGCCCTTCTTGCCAGAGGCATTTGTCGCCCACTCTGTCTCGAAGTCAGCGAGCAAATCGCGGCTCAAACGTTCCTCGACCGGCAATATCTTGAGCGCTTCGAGCGTCGCGTGCACCGCGCTCCCGAGTGAGAGCGCGGGATTCACGATGGTCATCTTTCTTCCAGTGTCTGGATTTTTATACACATTGTGCAGATAGTACAAACGCGGGCACTTCAAGAAATCCCCCATCGACGAATGCGACACCCACACTGCGCCATATTTATCCGCCATGCTTCTATCATATCGCACGAACTCATAGAACCGTCGATGTCACCCACTATCCACGATTTGTACCGACCGGTACATAGTGTGGATAGTCGCCAAATGTTCGCTACTGACCTTCGACTTATGGACGGGGTACTTTCACCCACTCGAAAAATCCATAATTCATGGCTACTTCCTGAACAGAGTCGCTATTTTCAGCGTTGCATAATAACGGACGGTGCGACCAGATTTTCTTCGATCAAGCAACCCAAGCGCAACAAGTTGTTTAACGTCTTTCGCAGCAGTCGGCCCCGCAATGCCATTTATCTTTTCATACGAAGCAGTTGAGATGAACTCCTCGGGATTTGCATGTAAATATTGCAAGACGCGCACTTGGCGGTCATTCAAATTATGATGATTTACTAAATTGCGATGTAGGGCTGCGTGCTCTTTAGATTTTTTGGTGACATACACCTTGAAGTAACGAAGAGCCTCCTCGATCTTACGGATATGGTAATCCAAAAAATAGGTAAGGTCCTCATCGTCCTGCTCTGCATACACATACGCCATGCCATATTGTGAGTGGGCCTCCTTTATGACCCGCGATATCGGTAAATACGTGAAGCCCCAATACCCGTCACGCAATAGACTCCAGTAAAAGAGAAGGCGGGCCAGTCTGCCATTCCCATCAATAAACGGATGCAGATATGCAATCCAGAAATGAAGAACAACTGCTTTGACGACTGGGTGAGTAAATTGTTTAGAATCCTCGACTGATTCATTTGCATACGCAATAAACCTATCCAGTTCCTTTCTTACAAAAGCAGGGTCAGGACCTTCGTGATAAATAGTCCCCTGACCATCAATGACATATACCTCGTCACCCTTTCCACTACGCAGTCTGCCGGCATCTTTAGGATTGTCCAACGTGCTTTCTGTCAGAATTTCATGGAGTCGCAGAAGCATTTCGAGAGATAACGGCTCGTCTTTATAGTCTTCTTCAATCGCGAGCATTGCCTTGTAGTTGTTCACGATCATTCGCTCAGACTTTGTGCCCGGCTTTCGCCCTTCCATCAACATACGTTTCGCAACCTTGCGCGCAGTATTAGCACCCTCAAGCTGAGATGACGCAATCGCTTCTTCCATCACACCACGAGCTATGAATTCTTGTTGGTATCTCTCATCAAGGTCTACGCCACGTAAGCGAAGCGTACCGCCTAAACTCATATCTATCTCGTGGAAGAAAGCATCCAGTCGTGCCATAGAACGCCAAGAAAACGTTTCTCCAGCTTTCGTTCGAACCGGAGTCACACGCATACGAGACACGACGCTTCGAGAAATTTTTACGGCTATCCAAGCAACTTCTGGTTTAATGCCAAGCGCAACTGCTTTATGGCGAAGAGTATCCCAATAACGGTAACTAGGATCTTCTGACCACTGAAGAATTGCGCGTATTCCTTCCGATGGATTATTAAGCTCACGAAGACCTTCATCTGCGTCAGTTTTGGCTAGTATTGGCTTTTCTAGCTTGAAAAACATAGGTTTTTATGATTACTTAAATTCAAGTGAAATTTAACCTATATTTAAGTAATCTGCAAGAGCTGCCTGTGGATTACTTTCGATCCCAACTACTTAAACTTAAGTGATTCCTAACCTATTTTAAGTAATCAATTCTGACGGGTGGAGAAGTGTTTCCAGATGACGAGGAGCAGAGAGATGGTGAGGAAAAGGAGGGAGGAGAAAAAGGCGACGGTGCCCTTGGTGATTGGAGCGAGGGTGATGCCGAAGCCGCCAGCATATTCAGGAGAAAAGAAGATGAAATTAATGGTGGCTGTCCCTTTTTTCGAAAAATGCTCGCCAAAGGGTGGCGTATCTACGGGCTCGATTGGAACAAGGTTAAACCTTTAAGTAATTATTGCCCTCGTGATTCTGAACGTACCTTCAACAAATAGCTCCGAATAGATTGGCGCAGTGGTTCAAGTGCTCTAGTTGGTACGCCGACATTAAGTGCTACTCGGATGGATTCAACTGCGTTTTGATATAAGTGCGGTGCCTGGACACCTCTACGACTTTCTCTCTCGAGTCTCTGCACAGCATCGACAGCTTTTTGGAGTCGAAGATATTCCCCCCTCGACTCTCTTCACTTGAGTAAGTATATCCCTGCAGAAATCGGGACTTATTCCTTTTCCTTCATTTAAAAGCTTTACCAAATCAATGAGGTCTTGTCCGAAATCTGTTTGCTCCTCGTCACTCATAAATGTCTTGTGCGCACTGGCTTGCAAATCGATGTAACGATTCATCGCCTCGCTTTCTTGCAGCGTGCTCTCTGCTTCCTTTTTCTCAGCCTTCTTCCCAGATTCAAGATTGTTTCTCATACAGGAAATTGTACCAGATTATGATTTTCAACAAATAGCATAGAAACCTGACTTCCCCTAACTATCCACGACTTGTGCCGACCGGTACATAGCGTGGATACCATCCACAATAAGGGACGACCGTCTCTTATTGTTGATGGTTGAAAATAGACGCCAAAATATGCCGTACCTACGGGCTCGTTTGGAACAAGGTTCAACCTTGTTGAAATTGTTGAATAAATCGTGACTGTTCCTATTTTCCTATCCATTTCCCCATGGGCTTGGAATACTACCTTCGGGTGGCCGACCGACATCGGCGAAATGATCATCAAGTGCCGGCGCGATATTCTTTAATCGTAAGAACCAATCGTCCGGCGTATGCTCGGCATCGACAATCAACATGTGCGGATCCTGTACCGCATACATCACATCAAAAAATGCCGTCGAGAGTGCTGAAACAAAAGCCGACCGCGTACGCCATCCACCCAAACGCGCCAGCTTCTCAAACGTGCCAGTTGGACTTTCACAGCCAGTAACGGCATCATGTACTCTCCCGACAATGCCATACGCAAGTGCAACGAGCGCACGTGCTTCCTTATTCTCAAATCGTCGTGGAGTCTCCATCGCCAACCAATCAAGAACGTGGTGTGCGACAGACACAGCACGTATTTCGAAATCATACTTTTCACCTATCTGATCAATCGCGCGATGCGCTTCTACAAGCGTCGTCATGAAGCAGGGTACGTCAAATGCAGGGAGTTGACGAGTACCGTCATTGGTCAACGTGTCCATCGCACACCATAAGAGTGGAGACCCCGTCGCTTCTTCAGTATTAATAAATCGATGATTCAACATTGCTTGTGCCTCGCGCATGAAGGGTTCTATTGTTTCAGGCATCTTCGCGTGTATTCGACCGAGCAATTTGAGGCCATGCATCGTGACGAATGTTGAGGCATTTCGCTGATCTCCGACTGTTTTAATGCCCGCGATAACATTTTCAATACGCGCAAATTCATTTGGCGTGCCATCTAAGAGGGCGTGTTCACGTTTGCCGCGCTCACGCGCAAGCCGATAAAGTTCGCCGAATATCTCGGGTGGCGAGAAGTTGCTCATATATTCAGGTTCTTCGCCGCTCGCTTTTACCTCCTGCATCATTTCTACAGGCGACTTGCCGCCGAGCACCGGATGCGGAAAATGATTCCATGCGTCCATAAATACCTGAAGTGCTTCATTGAGCTCATTCATATCGCTGACGTGTTCGAGATGCTTAAGTACAGCATTCGTAAACTGACTGGATGCCCTCTTTGCATCTCCATCTGTGTCGTTAGCGACCAACTTGCGAATACTGGCGACCGATACGTCAGGCGCAAGGGTATGTTTCTTGATAATTGCTTCGAGAGCGCGTTCGACCTCTGCTATCGTTTTCGACTTATACATACCGCATATTCTACATTTTTATATAATTTTGCCCACTATCCACAATAAGGGACGACCGTCTCTTATTGTTGATGGTTAGAAATGCTCGCCAAAGGGTGGCGTATCTACGGGTTGGATTGGAACAAGGTTCAACCTTGTAAACAACCTTGTAAAACTCATGGGTGAATGTTACCGCCCTCGCGGCAAGCTCGGGCTGGTTTGGTCATGAATTAATGGTGACTGTTCTCGTTTTCTCTTGCGGGTTTAGCTTCTGTAGAATTTAATTAAATCTAGACAGTCTTCATATCCTCTGAATTTTCCTTCAATAAATTCATTCAGGCCGAAATCTTCTATGTTCGCATTTTCAGTCAATCTCTCCTTCCATTTCCTTCGATAATTTCTTCTGAGCGTCGCTATATGCAATTCAAGAAAAGAATTTGTTATTTCTTGAATAAAACCAGCAGACAGAAGTCTTACAGTGGCTAAATCTAAGTTCTGTAAATTTTCCCAAAGTTGAAAGGTCTGATACTTTCCATCTTCCTCAATCATTTCCCACTCATTTGACTCAATCTCTACGAAATCATCATCTTCATCGGAGTATTCCTTACACATGACCAAGAACGGAAAATAAAAACTCGAATGTTCATCCAAATATTTCAATATCCGAACCGCAAGCTCTCGACTTATGTCCATATAGCCGATCCTTGATCGGAATCGATTAAAGATCAAGCCCCTTGTTAAATCATCAGTTGATATCTCCCTCGTGCCGTAAAATCGAGATATCCCTTGTCCCGCAGGACTTGTAGTTGTTGGCGTATCTTGTCACGAATATGTCGATTATCTGGATGTAGCCCTTGTAATTCATTTTCGAATGTATAGACGTCATCGAGAGTGAATTCATTCTTTCCCAATCTTTCAACACACCGCATCGTATCGAGTAACCATCCTTTCGCAGATGTCTCTTTCTCTTCGCGCAAAAATAACGTCTTCTTCCATTCTGAAAGCACCTTCTCTTTTGATTCAACCTGCTTATTGCGAACAAAAAATATTTTCCCTGTTTGCGGAATGCTCTGTAGAAGAATATTACATCCGACCCAGCCAGCCCGACGAGCCGTTGGCGAGAGCGGTTTCCTTTCTTCGATAATGTCGGGTACGAAAAAATGCTTTGGAATCACAAGAAAATCTGTCACCTCGAAATTCTTCAGATCGTATTTCAAAAGAAAGAAATTTGGATTGTTACTGCTAGCAAGTCGTTCGAGCATAGTGCGATATGCACCGTCGACAATTTTTGTACCGACTGCGGTATGTTTGCTTTTCAATTCATATTCTTCGCAACAATTCGAGCAATGGAAGTCGGCAACCGGCTGGTTGTTCGGATATTTGTCTATATCCATTTGCCCACAGTTTGGGCAGAAAACTGAACTGTCGACCCAGTGTTCCGTTAGGACACGAGCTCTTTGCGACACGCTCGTATAGTTTGTCGCGAGTTTTGTATCAAGAATTAAATCCATCGCTCAGCGACTGTCATGCGCCTATTGTATCACTACAAAAATCAGGTCAAATTCAAGAAGGTTAAACCTTCCGGGAGGAGAACCATTTGTAGAGGATGAGGAGGAGGGAGATGATGGTGAAGAGGGCAGAGAGGATGATGGCGACAAGCTGTTTGTCGAAAATATTAACGAGATAACCCCCACCGCCAACAGGGAAGATAAGAACTAAAAAGATTTGTAATGGCACCCACCACTTAGCGAAGTTCACCCATGCACGAAAGACTTCATCTCGTATTTTATAAGTAAGAATTGAAATAACTAGAACGGAAATAGCAAAGAAGAAGAAAATAGCCCCTATATCTTCCAAGCAAATTATGTCTGGTCCTCCAGAATAAGCGCTGTAACATAAGTCTGTTGTATAAACAGTAATATATCCAAGTATCAATACTACTAATGAAGAAATAAACACGTTCTTTTTTGTAAACATACTTTACATAATAACTAATAAATAACCTTCACGCTCCCCTTCTCTGTCTGGAGACCTGGAATCACCAATCCGGGGAGTTTGGTCCGAGCCGGTCGAGTTTCGGCGTCATCATCCTCATCGCGGTCATCGAGCTCAACCGGCTTGGTCATAATGACCGTCACATTTTTCTTCGGTCGGTAGTGCGCCTCAACACTTGTCGACGCCGTCTTCAGATACGCGGCGAACATGGTGTACTCGCCCTTCTTGTTTGTCTTCCATTTATACTGGAAGGTAGTTTTGTTAAGACTCGTTACTTCGCCGTTATAACTCATCGAGACGACCGTTGCAGTATCGCGTCGTTCGGGTTCGGGAAGTTTTTTTGTATAGGCGAGAGCGGTCGCATTCCCGGTCTCATCACTGACTGTCACGGTGGTAGTCGCGATGCCGCGATGTTCTTTTTCTTTATTTTTATCTTTTTCTTTTTCCTTCTGGCTTTTCTTGAACGCCGGATAACTCGTTGTTGCAGAGACTGTAACCGTCCCGCTGTCATCGGTGCCGATATACGCGACCGCCTTGGTCGTAGTACTGAAGGTGATTCGTAGCTCGGGCGGCGTAATGTCAAAAGTAACGGTGTCGCCCACTTTCGGTGCGAGGGTGAAGTCAGTGGTGCCATCGCCGTTCTCGTCAACCGTGAGCGGTCCGACGCTCGCGAGCCCGCCCGCCGGTATGTCCATCATCACTACAGCGCTCGCGGTAGAGGGGATGCCGGCGAAGGTCGTGCTCGCGACAACCGCTCCTCCACTCACCTCTTCTGCATCAAGCGAGAAGGAGCCCTCGGCATAGCCGGTCATCACGAGGCGAGTGTTGAGCGAAGTCGGGACGCTGATAAACTGCACTTCGCCAAACTTCATATAGCGGCTCTCGGGGATATCTTCTTCAAGCTCGCCGGTCGTAGTAGAAATGCCAGTGTGCCGCCCCTGGTCGTCGTAGAGATTGAGAGTAAGCGGCGAATGAAGAGTGAAGTGGAGTTCGGTACCTGGTTTTGTGTTTATCGGAGTAGAGGTAGAGAGAAAGGCAGGCAGAGCCGCATTTTCAGTGTTAGTAATTATATTTTGGAGAAATGTGCGGAGTTGAGGGACTTCTAGAATGCTTGCGTGGTCTCGGTCAAAAGTAAAACCTTTATTGTAAGTTTTCAAATCCACCCAATACCTTTTCGCGCCAGTAGTCCACAATGCGCTCGGGGTCACGACCGTGCCGTCGCCGTCGAGCACGAGGCGCGGGCGATACTCGACCTTGGGCGAGCTTGTGCAGCGCGAGAGTGTGCCCGAGAATTGCTTACAGTCTGTCGCGACGCCCTGGTAGTAGTCAATGCCCGCGAGCGTCTTCTCTCCCCAACCGGCTATCTCGTAGAGCGAGATGCCGGCGGGCGGGTTCCACGCATCGAGGGCAGTGTGGAGTGTCTCGGCTGCGGTCAGGAGCGGCTCATTCCCGACGCTCGGATAATTAAGCCCCTCTGTTGTCGACGATGCAAGGCGCCACGGGTCAGCGATAAAAGTATGCAGACGGTCTTGCGAATGGATGAGGTCGCCGTAGCGGGCGCGGAAGGGCGCGAGGAGCGGCTCGTTGGTAAATGTCGCAACCGCGTCATCGACCTGGGTGAAATAGGTCTTCGAGGGAAGTAAGTTGTAGGTCATCGGCATATTCTTCGCCAGCGTCCGCGCCATACCATCAGAGAGCCCGTATGACATAAATGATGCGGGCAGACCTTGATCATAGCCGTGGAGGAGCGCACCGATTGCTTGCGGCGTGCCCGCCTGTGGCACGGCGACGAAGATGACCTTGTCGACGAGCTTCGCCGCGTCGGGACCGAGTTTTTCGATTAACCGCTTCGTTACCAAGCCGCCATTACTATGCGCGATGATGGTAACTTTCTTCGTTTTCGATGTCGCCGCGAGGCGCTTCAAGGTTTGAATAATATATGGGGATGATGTGGCGACAAGATAGGAAATCTTGCCGGGAGCGACTTCTGCTCCTTTGTCGAGAATCTGATCAGGAGTCAGTCGCCAATCATACGGAATGGCCTCCCACGCATTTATCGTGCTCGTCGCGACCAAACTATTCATCTGCTCGATAAACGATTTATAGACGTTCCCTTTGAGCGGGATATATGCGTTGTCGATGATGCCGCTCTTCTTTACATATACGCCGGTGTTGACGCTCGCTCCGCTCGCGTCGTGCGCGAGCCGCGCGGCGTTCGTGTCGCCCGAGGGCTCCCAGAGCTTCGTCTCGCACACGCCGCTCGCGCACGGCAAGTCTTCATACAAGCGACTCGCCTCGATGCCGGGGAGGAAGAGGACGTTGGAGGCGCAAGTTCCGGGGACGGCGCACGGGTCGGGCGGAGGAGGGGGCGGGATATCGGCGCCATATACAGTGAAATTTCTTTGGGCGTTGGTGCCCATGATACCGAGATAACCGTCAGTAGTACCATTACGGAGAGCAAATAAGACTCTTCCGAGCGGACCACCACCAAACAATTCTGCACCGGCGCTAATATTGCATTGCGTCCCCACAAAAGGACCTATGGTGACCATTGGTGCGTATGGATCTTTAGGTATGCGTGTCATACCCCATTCATCCGCAGTCTTTGCTTGCGTTTGGCAGTCAAGAGTTTGACCGTAATAATAATTAATAAGTTTAAAACTAAAAGTATCGGTGGCTGAAAACGCACGGTAGTATGCCAGTGGAATAACTAAACTTGACATAGTCCCTGTTGCCACAAGATATCGAGGATCATTTAAAGGGAGATTAGATCCGTAGAAGGTGGCATATGGTTGTGTGACGCTCGAATATTGAGAGATAATCGAGGGAGTCGCACTGGCAACAAGCGGTAAGACACTCCACGAAAGTGCAGTGGTGAGAAGAAAGAACGCGACGTGTCTGACGCGCATTGAGAGTATTGTAATACTGATATATGGAAAATGGTAAACTGTGCGCAATGCATGTTGATAACTTGAAGAATGCGTTGCAGGGAATAATGCGAGGAGAGGTGTCAAATGAGGAAGGAGCGCGACGCGAAGCGTCGCGCGATACGTCGCTCTTCGAGCGGATGCCCGAGCTCGTGGTGTACCCCGTAGACGCGAACGATGTTTCTGAACTCGTTCGCGTCGTAGATGCCGAGCGAAGTCGAGGTGCTGAAATCTCGGTTACGGCACGCTCCGCCGGCACCGACATGTCTGGCGGCCCGCTCACCACGAGCATCGTGGTCTCTTTCACCAAGCACATGAACAGCATGCTTGAAGTCCTGCCTGCGCAGGCGGGCGGTGACGGCTACGCCGTTACCGAACCGGGCGTGTTTTACCGCGATTTCGAGAAAGCAACGATGGAGAAAGGGCTCATTATGCCCTCCTACCCCGCGAGTCGTGAGATAGCCGCCATGGGCGGCATCGTGGCCAACGACGCCGGCGGTGAACGCACACTCCGCTATGGCAAGACCGAGAAATATGTGGAGGAGGTTGAGGTGGTCCTCTCTGATGGCTCACAGGCAACCTTTGGTCCTCTCACGCCAGAACAGCTTGAGGAGAAAAAGAAGTTCCAAACGCTTGAAGGCAGTATCTACCGCGAGATTGATACGCT
This sequence comes from Patescibacteria group bacterium, assembly GCA_038057055.1. Lineage (GTDB taxonomy): Bacteria > Patescibacteriota > Minisyncoccia > Phycocordibacterales > Phycocordibacteraceae > C7867-001. The sequence continues at coordinate 14,737 of JBBUDY010000003.1, forward strand.
CCTCACCGAGAATGCCACACTTATCGAGCAACACCGGCCGCGCGTTTCCAAAAACTCCGCCGGTTACGCGCTCTGGAGCATCCGTTTGCCAAGGGGAGTCCTTGGCACCAAGGACTCCCCTTGGCATTTTAATCTCGCGAAGCTGATTTGCGGCTCACAGGGCACACTTGCGCTCTGGACTCGGGCGAAGCTCGCGCTCGTGAAGCCGAAGGAGCACCGCGCGATGCTCGTCATCTTTCTCCACGATCTCAACATCTTGCCGGAAATTGTGAATCGCGTCCTCCCTCTCAACCCAGAATCATTTGAATCGTTTGATGACCACACCTTCACGCTCGCCGTGAAGCTTATCCCCGGGATGCTCTCACAAATGGGGTTCATGAGAGCGGCAAAACTTGGGATTGATTTCATTCCTGAAGCGCTCTTGGTCGCCACCGGCGGCGTGCCGAAACTCCTCTTGATGGCAGAATTTGCCGAGGACACGATTGAAGAAGCCGATAGAAAGGCATTCTCGGCACAAGCGGTGCTTGCCGACCTCAATCTCAAAACAAAAATAGAAAAGAACGAAAAAGAATCGGAGAAATATTGGATCGTGCGCCGAGAGAGCTTCAATCTCTTGCGCAAGAATGTCCACGGGCTCCACACCGCACCTTTCATCGACGACTTCGTCGTGCCACCTGCCTGCTACGCCGAATTCTTGCCGAAATTAAACGCGCTCCTTGCTGAATATTCATCACACTTCATCTATACCGTCGCGGGGCACATCGGCGACGGCAACTTCCATATCATCCCGCTTATGGATCTCTCAAAAGAAGAGAACCGACAAGTCATCCTCGACCTCGCGCCCAAGGTGTACGAACTCGTGCTTAAAGAAGGCGGCACCACGACTGGCGAACACAACGACGGCATTATCCGCACGCCGTATCTCCCGATGCAATTTGGCACAGAGATGGTCGCACTCTTCGAGAAAACGAAAAAGATATTTGACCCACTGAACATCTTCAACCCGGGCAAAAAGGTTGGCGGGACCTTCGCCGACATCAAGCGAGACCTTATCAAGTCGTAGGTATAAAAACAAACAAAGGCGTTCGGGAGAACCCGAGACACCCTTGCAAAGAAAAACGCGAAACTTACCTGGAAGTACACCATCGTCCAGCGAAGTGACTGGTCGACGAATCGCCATCAAACAATCTCGGGCTACTGGTGCATTGGCCGGGAGCACTCCCTCCGGTCGAGCAAGAATCACACGAACTCGCCTTCACCAAAATGCAGTCCATGCACCCTGTTGGCTCTGCGGCAATACTGTGTGCCGCTTCGACAGGGAGACGATTTGCAGCCGATATGTGACGCTTACGTTTCATTCTTAGCACCTCGTTTTTTGTTTAAGTCAGAAGGACAAAGAGCGAATCATTTGTCGAAAGTTTTTACCGAAGTAATCAACGGCAAGTTCTGTTTCGAAAGTCCCCACCTTGCTAGCATGCAGACATGAAAATAA
>JBBUDY010000004.1:0-1205 GCA_038057055.1 Patescibacteria group bacterium
TGTTTAGGTTCCTTCTGATACCACCAACCTCTTTTCTTGCAAACCTCATACCATCTGGCGGCGTTTTCCAGCCTTCCCTTCAGGAACCCGTCAATTTTTTCCAACTGCACTCTTCCAACGGCCCCCATCATTTCGATGGGCCTTACGTTATACCCCGGAAAGAGGAAATCGTAAGCGGATGGTTTTACATTAAAGACATTCTCCTCCGGGAGATGCCTTGTCCAGCCGTGACTTCTCAAACACAAAAGCATTTGATAGAAGTATTCGTCATCGGTCGTGATGACCCCGCCTTCCATCGTCTGAATATGATGGGAGAAGAACATGGAATGACTGGACATAATCCCGAAGTTTCCGGTTCTCATGTTGGCGTACCTCGCCCCCATCGATTCGCAGTTGTCCTCAAGAATCTCCATCGAAGGAAAATCCATGAACTCATTTGGATTCCCAAGAAGGTTTACCGCTAAAATCAATTCTGTCCCCGTGTAGGCTTTTTCAAGCGACGGGATGTGGTAGTTCAAAGTCTCGGGGTCGATATCAACAAACTTCAGCTTCCACCCGTATTGCTGAAACGGGGAGTAGGATGTAGACCATGAGACTGCTGGAACGATAACCGTACCGGGTCCGTTCCGAAGAGTATAAGCAGCCACCATTAGAAGATTGGCCGATGAACCTGAATTCACCATCACGGCGTATTTCGTATTCACCCAGTCTGCGTATTCTTCTTCAAAAGCCTTTACTTCTTCCCCCATCGTCACCATTCCGGAATCAAGGACTCTCAGAATAGCCTCTCTTTCTTCTTCTCCCCATGTACTAACAGCTAGCGGAATGTGAACCAGCTGGTTCTCAATGGTCTTTTTTGACTCGCTCAAGTTCTTTCTCCATCATTTCGGCGATCATTCGCTCGAATGTGTACTCAGGTTTCCAGCCCAGTCTCCTGATCTTTGAAGAATCTCCAATCAGGGAATCTACATCAGCCGGTCGGTAATAATTTAAATCCTGCTTTACATAATCCGTCCAGTCGTGAATTCCGATGGATAGAAAGGCCTCGGTCAACAAATCTCTAATACTTCTCGATTCTCCGGTTGCAACAACGTAATCTCCAGAATGATCTTGCTGTGTCACCAAATGCATGGCCCTTACAAAGTCTTTGGCGTGTCCCCAGTCTCTTTTAGCATCAAGATTCCCCAATACGATGTATTGAGACA
>JBBUDY010000005.1:0-1538 GCA_038057055.1 Patescibacteria group bacterium
CCGACTTGGCACCGGGATAAACGCTGGTCATCAGCGCGCGCCAGGTGTATTCGTCGATGCCCCGGCGCGCGACCGGCGTGGGCAGGTTAGGTTCGCGTGTTTCGACAACGGCTTGCGGTTCAGTCATTGCGGTTCTCCGTGCTGTTATGCGGCAAGTTTACGGTTCACTTCCACCAATTTTTCCTCAAGCGTCTTGCGCGCCTTCGCCAACGAGATTTTGGCGCGCTGCGCGTTGCACCACTTGTTCGCGGCGTGGCGCACTTCGTTCAGGCCGTGTTTCTTAGCGGCCTTGTCTAGCAGCTTTATAATTGCCTTCTCTGTCTGCTTGTCGTATTTGCTCTTGCGGGTCATGGGTGCCTCCATCATTTGTGCATCGGAACATTAACGAACGGCAGTGTCCCGCCGCCAAAGTTGTACACCGGAAGTTTCCCGTCCCATTTCTGAACAGCCTCGTACTCGACCAGCTTGGCGTTTTGCTGAAGCGCGTTGGCCCGAATTCGCATGGACTCCGCAGCGGCTTGTGCGGTAAGAACCGTTTGCTTGGCCTGTTCCTTGGTCTGCTCGGTGCGGTTCTTTTCCTCAATGGCTTTCTGTACGGCCACCACCTTGTCCTCGACCGCCTTCTCGAATTCCTTGAGGTAGCCGATGTTCACCATTTCAAATCGTTCAAGAACGACGTGATAGGGTTTGAGCGAATCCGCGATTTGTTTATAAGCGTCAGCGGATGCCTTGGCCCGGTGCGATATCAGGTCTACCGCGTCGTAGGTTCCGATAACCTGCTTCAACACACCTTCGATGGCTTGCGGCACCAACTTGTCCGCCCACGCCTTACCCACGTCCTTGAATACCGTGTGCGCGTGCGTCTTCTCCAGCGAGAAGTTAGCCACGAAGGTAATATCGGCTTGCTGCACATCGCGGGTATAGGTGTTCGTCTTTCCCTTCATCACCTGGGTCCGGGTATCAAGCTCGGTGATGGAAGACGTAAAAATATTGTAGAAATAAAGACCCTCGGGGATTGACCCGAGTTTTTCGTCCACCTCGCCAAATACCGTCTTAACACCACGGTAGCCGGTATCCACCTGTTCACAGGCCGCCAACAGCGGCACCAGGAACAGCACAGCTAGAAACTTACGCATCTTTGTTTTCCTCCTTTTTGAAGACCCGACGAACGATAAAAACTCCGGCATAGACCACGCCCAGAGCCACCAGTACAAACACCAACGCAACGCTTGCACATGCCAACATATATTTGCCTCCGTTTAGATTACTTAATAATCTTTAGTCTTGGCTCGTTGTACCCATAACCCATTGCATGTTGCCTGTGCATCGGTCGAGTGCGAAAACTACAATGCACCACACCGTTTGGAATTTCCTTGCTTGTAGAAACAAAAAACTCGAAGCCAATACATTCGTCTATGTCGCCCTGTAGCATCCCGATCTCCACCTCATAACGAAGTTCGTGTAGCATCCGCTCAATGCGTTCTTTTCTCGTCATGGATTAACGTCCGAGGCGGAAGCCCCGGAATGTGGTAAACGGC
>JBBUDY010000006.1:0-2477 GCA_038057055.1 Patescibacteria group bacterium
ACCGCCGGAATTCAAAAGTTATTCGGCAATTCCCATTGAGCAGAAAACTGGAAGACCTCCATCCAGACCTGGAGCCGATAGCAAGGGCATTCTTGTCTGAGTGTGAACGCCAAGGTATTGAGGTACTTATCACCTGTACCTATCGCTCGAACGCTGAACAGGCAGACACCTACGCGCAGGGACGTACCCAGCCCGGACGAGTCGTGACGTGGGCAAAGCCCGGAGAATCCTTGCACAACGTCATCGGCCCCGATGGTAAACCTTCCTCCAAGGCATTTGATTTCGTGGTCTTGCGAAACGGGAAAATTATATGGGGAACATCCGGTGACGGGATCGACGACGACCCGTCCGATGACAACACGGACGATCTGGAACTTTGGCAACGTGCCGGCTCCATTGGAGAATCGCTTTCTTTAACGTGGGCCGGTCGGTGGCCGAAACCCAAGACTGAATTTCCGCACCTGCAACTGAAGGATGTCTGATGGGCGCGAACTCGCTCTGGTCAATCATCGCCTTGGCGTTGGTGGCGATCAGTCTGTTCTTTATCTATCGCATCCACACCGACCCCGGCGTGGATTTCGATGTCACCGACATCTTGAAAAAGAACGGGCGGGCCTCCCGTCAGGCCGTGCTGGAGGTGGGAGCATGGTTTGCGACGACGTTCGTGTTGATCCACCAAGAGCTAGAGCAGACGTTGACCGATACCTATGTCGCGGCCTATGTCGCGGCCTGGATTCTGAAAGGGCTGACACAGGTGGTTCGTGGCGACCAGTCTTCTAAACCGGAGGACAAACCATAACCCCCTGGACCAAGTTGATCCTTGCTGGCGTTGCTCTGGTTGTCCTTGGCGGCATGGTCAGGCTGTACGGCCATTCGGAGCGTGAAGCCGGCGCGTCGATGGAACGTGAGAAAGCAGCCAAAACCGCGATAGATTTTAGAAAACAGATGCACGACTTGGAAGTAAAATCCCGTATCAAGGTGGACGCAGCTATCGAAAACCTGCACAGAGAACGGAGGGTGAGCGATGCGAAGCTGGCTGAATTGTTACAACGCGACCAGGTGGCGCGGGACTGGTATAACCAGCTTGTGCCTACCGCTATTGCTGACCATATCTGGATGCGGGACGTTGGCCCCGTCGGTGGCGACGTGCCCCGTGGACCTGTCGCTGATACAGGATTTAACCTTGCCGCCGGCACCGGCACGAGCGACGATTAACGGGGATTGGCTCCAGTATTCAGATCATGTGAAAGATCAGTGGAAAGCAGACAGCGTGAGAAAGGCGGCGCTTAGGGAACAGCTTTCAAAATGTCAGTGACATGGTTAATCACGGCGAGTGTTCATTGCCTTTTTAATCACGAAATTCAAATGTAAACCCTTGCAATTCCACGGTAGGCTTCCAACCACCAAAATGGGTTGCCCGTATCCTGCGGGCGATTTCCTCTTTCTCCATGCCGGCTGTTATCTTCGAAAGCTCATTAAGCTCCCTCCTTGTGAATGGTTTTCGTGTCCATGTTTCCGTGGATTTTGGCAACTCCTTTCCTTCTAAAATTGACTGAACTATTTCATAGAATAAGACCAGTTGATGTGCGTATGTCCTTTGTAGAAGTGAATCAACATTATCTGTCTGAAAAACAGGAAAACGTCTTACAGCAATAATTTCACCTGTATCTACAGAGGGGGCCATGTGGTGACAGGTTGCGCCATATTGGCTAGCCCCTTCATATAGGGCGAAATTATTGCAACCGATCCCTGGGTAATCTGGCGAGGCGGGGTGAAAATTTATTGCGGCGATCCGCGCCATCTGTATTATGGGATTAGGAACGATCCATCTGGAAAGATAGGATATAATATATGACCAATTTCCCCAATCCACCGGGAAAGAATCGCCCCATTTTCCTAGAAAAACAGATACATTCGAGAAGTTGTCCTGACAAAACTGAGCGGCTTCGATACAGTTCTTGTCGCCGTCCTTCCCCAGAAAAAGCACCGACATTTCCTTCATGGCTGTTTTTTAAACGCCTTGGATATCGTATCCCAAAGCCAGCACACAACGCCCATGACCACCACCACGGCGAGCCAAACGGCGACACCGCTGGTAACACCGATCCCGATTACCGAAAGGGCTTCGCTCATGTTGAATAGAACCTCAATCATAGTCGCGCAATATTTTGTTCAATGAGTTCACACGCCCGCTTTAGTAGGCGCAATGATTTCCGACCGTAATAAATCTGCATTATAAGAAATGGCACGGACAGGCCCATCAGAATCCACCCCACTAGAGATAAATTTGGCTTGTCGAAAATGAGGGATGCAGCGTTGACAATCGCTGACGCCATGAATCCAGGATTACCAATATAAAAAGCTGTGTCGGCTTTACGCCAGCACCGTTGCGATTCAAAGTATAGCCGCTCATGTTCTTCCATGCGATCAATCTGCCACAGACCACGACCTCGACGCAACCACAGTATGTGATATCA
>JBBUDY010000007.1:0-5460 GCA_038057055.1 Patescibacteria group bacterium
TTGTCAATATGCTAGTATGGAAATAACGAGGTAGCTACTAGCTATTTCGGTAACTAATTCCAATGTTATCACTTACCGCCCTTATGGGGTTTTTGCTTTTTTCAAGCGGAACCTCACTCAAAGTACAAGCGCCAGAGGCGCCGGAGCTCCCTTTATATGCAGTAACGCTTACCGCGTATAACGCTGTCGCGGCACAGACCGACAGCAACCCGCTTGAGACCGCCTCGGGTGCGTATTCAAATCCAGAAATAATTGCCGCACGCTCACAAGACCTTCGGGATGAACTCCCATTTGGCACCATCATCGAGATCGATGGCACCAATGCGCTGAAGGAAGACTGTGGTTATAACGTGGTCGCACCGCTTGTTGGGTATCGCGTTATCGCTGACTCGATGAATGTGCGCTACACCGATCGTATCGATATTCTTCTCCATACAAAAGCTAATTACGCGACGACGGATAAGGGAATGAAGAATGCCGCGCAAATACTTGGCATCTGCAAGGGCGTTACTATCCGCGTTGTGGGGTATGTAGATATAAAAAATATTCCGGAGACGCAAGAAGCGCTTATTGCTCTTGTTCATGGAACGGTAAAAGAACTCGCTTTCAATAAATAGAGTATTCTAGGTGGATGAGAAGGCTTACGTTTGCAGAGTCAGGACTCACCAGCGAGGAATACAAGACGCTTGTACGGCTTACTACCCCCATCAAGATACAAGACTATCTCGACGCAATCCCTTTTAATTATGAAAAGAAAGGCGACACCCACATGTCGCCGCGCCGTGTGCTCGCCGCAAAGAAGGCGCACTGCATCGAGGGCGCACTGCTCGCCGCGACCGCGCTGTGGATAGCGGGCGAGCCGCCACTCATTATGAATCTCTCTTCGCGGATGGGGCGGGGAGACGTCGACCATGTGGTCACGCTCTACAAGCGCGGCGGGCGCTATGGCGCTATCGGCAAGACCAATCACGCCACCATACGCTTCCGTGATCCGGTGTATCGCACACCGCGCGAGCTCGCTCTCTCCTACTTCCACGAGTGGTTTCTGAATACGACCGGAAAAAAGACGCTCGAGTGTTACAGCAAGCCGCTCGATATGTGTCGCTTCGGTACCGAGTGGATTACGGTCGAGAAAGACTTATGGAATGTGGCTGATACACTTGCCGAGCGTAAGCACTACTTCCTTGTCCCAAAAGGGAATTGGAAACATGTGCGCAAGGCCGACCCGATGGAGCTCAAGGCCGGCCGCTTTGTCGAATGGCCTCGATCGGATTCTCGTACCTAGTCATCGCGAAAAAAGAAAAGAAGCTCGCCGTTGCGGGGGCGGGCTTCGAAGTGACTGAATACTGATTTCGTCTCGGGGAATTACTTCGTGTTGAGGTAGGATTCGATGCGATTGAGGCGCTCTCTTTCGGACAACGCGAAGAAGGTGTCAGCGTCCGCCCCCGCAGGAACAAATCGGTACTTGCCGCCGTGACAGCGGAAGCACGTGTTCTTGTAGTATGAGTGGTCCGTAGAAAACCGGAATTTCACCCCAGCCCTGTTATGAAAGAGGATGTATTCAAGACCCGAGAGACTACCTCGCGTTCCTTCTTCGCCGGGAACGTAGCGATAGATGAGGACAACTTTGTGTTCAGGACCGTCTACGGGAAGATGAAAAAAGAAAATCACTTTTCCTGTGTCGGCGTCGTGTTCTCCGGCATTGGGCCTGAAGGCAAGACCCTGGACGTCTCTCATTTCGTGCCCGATTGCTTCCAGAAACTCCGGCAGAACCCCTAGAGCGTGAGAAACAAAGCACGGAAACAACATCGATGTTGCTTGCATTTTCGGTCTCCAATCGGTTATTTATCGGTTCTACGGAAGGTCAGCAAGAACTACGACCTAGAGGCACTATACTGATCTGTAAGAAATTATCAACCCGCCTTGCGGATAATAAAGAACGGGGTCATCTCGCTGTCTTGGCCGGCGGGGTTGTCGCGCAGGAGCTCTTGGATAAATTTTTCTGTGATGGCGCGCGTAGATTTGCCGAGTGAGAAGGCGCCGCGGTAGTTGGCGTCAACGATGACGGTCTCAACGCCAAACCGACTACTGATTTTACGTGCGACGCCATTTGGGTTCTCTGGTGCGCGCTTCGCATAATCCTTAAATTGCTCAAGCGTAAATGACATTGGGCAGTCTATCGACTTCGCCTGTTTGCCGACGAGATAATAGAATGCGCCCTTGATACCGAGCGGGCGCGTGAGCGCCGAGATGAACCCAGCGAAGAGGACACGCGGGACACCCGCCTCCTCGATGAGCAATTGCATCGCGGGTGGGGTGCCGTGCCCGAAGCCGCGGAACTTCTCGGTGCCGACATGGTTTCGCACTTTGCCGGAGAGAAAGCGCGCAAGCCATGAAGTCTTCACATCATCACGGTGAATGATACGCCCCTGGGTGATGCACACGATTTTCTCGCTCACGAAGAGGATGTCGCCCTGTTGCAAGTGCGGCTCCACGTACTCGACCAAGAGCTCGAAGAGGTCATCGCCGAACTCAATAAGCCGCGTTTTGACGGGGAGTCGCAGGTAGCGGACGCCCGCGACAACCGTATCGAGATTTTTCCCTTTGTTTGGCGCGAATTCAAGAGACATGATATATAAAGTATAACGTTATGAAAGCAAAGAAACCACTATACCCCGACGGCGTTCGGGTGGGGCGGTCGAGCGCCGGGCTCGGTCTTTTTGCTGTGCGTCCCTACAAAAAAGGTGAGCGCATTATTGAATACGTCGGGTGCTCTCTCAGAACTGCCGAGCAATACTCGAGCCGGAGCAAGTATCTCTTTGAAGTGAACTCGCGCAAGACGATTGATGGCGCGATGCGCTCGAATATCGCTCGTTATATTAATCACTCTTGCAAGCCGAATTGCGAACCAGAGATCGTGCGTGGGCGCGTTTTTATCGATGCCATCAAAAGTATTAAAGCAGGAGAAGAATTCGTCTACGATTATGGCGACGAATATTTCAACGAGCATATCCGCCCCTATGGCTGCCGCTGTGCCAAAAAGCATTAAAAGAAAAACGCCTCGTCTTTCGACGAGGCGTTTTTCTAGCGTGGTGTATTAGACCTTGCTGACGTTGAGGGCGTTCGGGCCTTTCGGGCTGTCGCCGATCTCAAAGCTGACCTTGTCTCCTTCCTGGAGCTCGTCGAACGAAATGTTCCGGAGCTCGTTGGAATGGAAAAACAGGTCCTTAGAACCGTCCGGTGCTCCGTCGACTTTGATGAAGCCGAAGCCCTTCAGATTCTTTTTGATTACTGTACCATTTTGCATACTGCTAGTGATATAGATTGTGTGACTAAGATATCAAATCAGTAGCCGAAGATAGAAGCTCGATCCCACTTCTCTGGATCCAGCGCTGGTTGATGCCCCTAGAGTAGCAGACCTGTCCTTTTTTGTCAAATGGATGCCTTCGCTCCGGCAAGCGACCGAGAACCACCAAAGATTTTTCTCATAACAACCTATGCACTGTACGCGCGACGCAGTCGCGCGGTATAATCAGTTTATGGAGAAATTTGAGCAACTGAAGAAGACTCTTAAAACTGCTCGTCAGGAATCTTATATGTTTGTACAAAACGGAGTACGTATCAATGAGGCACTTTGGTATCACGTATCCAAAGAGTATCCCGGCGAGATAGGCATTCATCTCTTCGCAATGGATATTGGAAAAACTTTTGCCGAGAGTAAGGTGGCTCTTGGATTATATAGACAGGGACTGTCTGAATTAGCGTTACGAATAGAAACTGATCCAGAGCTCGCCGACATCACACAAGTGAGTGGTTGGTCAAAGCTCGTGTATGAGCATCCGCGTCTTTTAACGTCACTTGGGTTTCAGGTTACTAAAAAAGATGAAAGTAAAAAAGAGGCACTTGCGGTAATGAGTCGAGAAGATTTCTTGAAAGAGTACGGTAAGCAAGGGTAAAAGAACAAGCCGGAGCGTAACGCGCCGGCTTGCGGAATAAATAGATGAATAAAAATCACTTGATTCATATTCGTCTATTCATTAAAGAACGAAGAACTGAGGGTTTCAATATAGAGTGAAGACCCACAAACCATCTTTTTAAACTTAGCTGAAAGTTACTTCAAAACCCGAATCGTGCGGCTTTTTTTATTGACCTTTTAAGAATCGATGCGGGACCGCCGCTAAGAATGCCTTCCCTTAAGCCAAATTCTACTGCCGCACACAAGAACTTCTCCGTGAGATAGTCGGCACGAGTAGGGGGCATACCGGGCGTACGTGTCTTCAGGTACTCGAGATCATCGAGCGCGGACTGAATCCGATCTCGCTCTCGCCTAATTGCAAACTCTTCGGGAGAGAATACATAATCACCCCCGATTTTTTCATGCGTACCACTGAATCTCGAGATTGCTATGCCAAGTTCAGTTCTATGTTGCAACAATGCTTCTTCCTCTGTCGCGGTCATTGCATTCTCCTATCTCTGGTTTAGCTGGAAAGTTCAGCCGGTTGTATGCTACCATGTACAAATTACTATGTCAAGGTCGACATTCTTGGTATAAACTAAAGCAATGCAATCGCAGAATTCGTTTGAACTCAAAGATGTTTTCGGGCCAGAGTACCGCTATTCGCTTATTGGTGCATTTGTACTACTTGTTAGTGCGTATATTGCTGAACACTTCGCCAACGTGTATGAACAAATATATTCAACGCGCCCAACGTCGGTCTATGTGGGGGATTTACTCCTCGACAACCTCCCGATCGTCGATCTAAATTTGATCATTATCGATGGTGCACTCATCAGTATCGTGCTTGGGATATTGTTCATAGTTTTCTCAAAGCCTCGATATATCATTTTTAGCATTAAGGCCTTGGCGCTAGCCATTTTAATTCGGGCGCTCTTTATTTCTCTCACCCACGTCGGCATCTACCCGGGCAATATCGACCCGGGTGTCGGATTCTTTGACGGCATTTATGTATATCTCAATTTCCAGACCGGCTTTTTCTTCTCCGGTCACACTGCGCTTCCGTTTCTTATGGCGCTTATCTTTTGGGATGAGCCGCGCTGGCGTGTCACGTTCCTTCTTATGTCACTCGTTTTTGCGATAGCCGTGTTGCTCGCGCACATTCATTATTCAATCGACGTGCTCGCGGCGCCCTTTATGGCGTATGGCATATTCGAAATCGCCAAATATCTTTTCCCGCGCGATTTTAAACTCATTAAGTCCGCTCCCTAATTGTTTTAGGACTCTTGTGTGCGAGGAGGGAGCCAGTCGATAATCTTTTTTCGATGTTCGTCGAGCGACCAGAGGTCGCCGTGTTTGAAAAAGAGGGGATGCGACTCTTTGAACTGCTTGAGAAGCACGGTGGACGCTTTCGGAAACCCAATAGGGAGGTTCTTGTTATACGATTTAAGGAAATCACCGAGTGATGTCCGCATCTCGCTTATCTCTAGCTCTTCGCTGTATTT
>JBBUDY010000008.1:0-1315 GCA_038057055.1 Patescibacteria group bacterium
ATTGCTTTTGCTGGATGATGAGCCGCCTGCTCACGAATTTGATTTTGAACCCTTCAAACAAGCGCATGATTCGCATCAGTTAGATCGTGGCAACCGAAGGAAGCATGACTGTGGCATAACTGCGCATTATTGGAATCAGTTTTCCGTTACTGGTCAAATCTTTCGTTGTCCCAGCGGTGGCCGAAGTCCAGCTCGTATCCTTGCCGTCAAAGGTCCAGTAGCCGACCAGACCATTTGATATAGAGGGGCTCGAGTTAGAAATAAGAGTCCGACCAACACCTGTTGCCTTGTTGAACCAAGATGCCTCTGCCGAGAGCGGCACTGCAAGGAAAAGCAAAATTGCGATTATCCACACCCTGGTTGACTTTGTGTTTGAGAGGAGTATCATATTTATACAGTTGGCTTCGGCCTCGCCCCCGCAAGGGGGAAAGAGTCATCAGAAGAAAAGCCGTCAGAGAGCATGTCTCTGGCGGCTTTTCGCAGTTTTGCGTATTCATCTTTACCGAGGAAACAAATTTTGCGAGTGAGGCGACGCGTGTCAATCACGCGGATTTGCGAAAGATTGGCTCGTGCCTCAAATCCTTCAACCAATCCGACAGGAACCCGTAACGCATGCTCGCGCGATGATGTGGTGAGCGGGACTACCAAACATGCATCTGGCCCGAATCCTCTCAGGATGACAGATGGACGAACATACCACTCTCCTTTTCCATCTTGTTCTGTACCAACATTCACACCAAGTGCACACCACCAAATTTCACGCACGGTATACAACCGAGGATGCTCTGCGTGCGTTCGCTTCTTAACCTCATTCCACTGGTCGAAGTCTTTTTTCATGGCGTTGTTGTCGCTGTGTCGGCAGGCGCTACATCAGCGGGCAAAACTTCAATCACTGTCGGCACAGTATCTGTGGGTGGAGCAGTTGGTGTGGTGGGTACTATCGTGTCTGTGGACTGAACAGACGGCGGGGTTGTTGTCGAAGTATCAGCAGACACTACATCGGTAGGCAAGATTTCAGTCGGAGTTATATCTGTCGGCGCTTGCTCCGTGCTCCCACCCGTAGATGGCGCCGCAGGCGAGGTTGGTGTTGCGCCCCTTGACTGCACCATCTTGAGGAACTGCTCTTGTGTTACGCACACGTCGCCAACACAGAGTGTGTCGGTATGCACTTCGCGAGCAAAGAGTTTGTCGAAAACACCCAGCACTGCCGCAAGCGCCTTGCTCGAGCCGAGGCTCTGCAGTACCGATGTAATGCCGTCAGTAAGAGCCGTGCTCAAGGAACTCACCCACTCCCCTAGTGAACTGGTGGACGTTG
>JBBUDY010000009.1:0-1369 GCA_038057055.1 Patescibacteria group bacterium
CACCGATGGCAACCTCCACCCTCTATGGCACTGGCACCGGGGGACAAGTGCTCGGCTGGTCAAACGTGACCGGTGGTCTCGCATTCATCGCCACTTCCACCAACGCACTCACCGCAACCACGCTGCAGACCGCCCGCACCATTAACGGCGTCTCCTTCAACGGCTCGGCCAACATCGTCGTCGCCTCCACCACGCTCCTTGGCGACACCAACACATGGACGAACACACAAGCGATGAGTATCTCCGGCAACGCTGCCACCGTCACTAACGGGGTATACACCACCACCTTCAACAATCTCTTCGACAACCGTCTCTCCGCTTCTTCCTCAATCTCCGGCATCACAACCCTGCCGAACCTCTCCATCACCAAGTCGCAGGTCTCCGACTTCGGCACCTACGAAGCACCCCTCACATTCAATGCGCCGATTCTGCGCTCGGGCAACACCATCTCATACGTGGGTCTTGCCACCACCTCTCAACCTTCCTCCTCCAACCTCCTCGTCTCCAACGGTACCTCTGGCGTATACGGCGTCGCCACCTCAACGCTCACTGCCGGCACCGGCCTCACCGGCTCCTTCACCCAGCTTGGCTCTGGCGGTTCACTCGCCATCAACTCAAACGGTGTCACATACGCCCTCATGCAGCAGGTGAATGCAAACCGTCTCTTAGGCAATCCAACCGGCGCAGCGGCAAACGCAAGCGAGATCGCCACTACCACACTCTTTGGCACCCCAACCCAGGGCACCATCCTCGCGTTCCTTAATGGTCAGAATTCTTGGCAGTCCACCACCACTATGAACATCGGTGGCAATGCGGCAAACGTCACCGGCACAGTCGCTCTTGCAAACGGCGGCACCGGTCTCACCTCAGTTACCGGCAACCGCCTCCTCTATTCAAACAGCGACGGCTCAGCACTTGCTCAAGTCGCCACGTCTTCTCTCAACATCGGCGGGAATGCCGCAACCGTCACCACCAACGCAAACATGAGCGGGGCAGTGACCAGCTCAGGTTCGAACGTCACCGCCTTCGGTTCGCAATCTGCCGGTGTCCTTGCCACTGCCGTCACTGGCGTCCCCGCCTTCACCGCAACCTCCACGTTGTACGGCACCGGCACTGGCGGAAGGGTACTCGGCTGGGACAACACCACCGGCGGTCTTGCATTCGTCGCGACCTCAACGAACGCACTCACTGCCACCGCCCTCCAGAACGCTCGCACTATTAACGGTATCTCCTTCAACGGCACCGCTAACATCACCATCGCCTCCACCACGCTCCTCGGGGACTCGAACACCTGGAGCGGCAACAATACGTTCTCCAACACACCGGTCCTCGCTGCTCTCTCGGGTCTCATCGGTGGCAACTCTGGCTC
>JBBUDY010000010.1:0-10564 GCA_038057055.1 Patescibacteria group bacterium
AAAGGGAAGCCGCATCACATCCGCAAGAGTATCGCATTTGGCACGGCAGCGGGTGGCACGGCACTTATCGCATTTGTGTGGCTTGTCGCCAGCGTCTCGACTGGGCGATTCGCGCTCAAGCCAACCTCATTTGCGGATATTGCAAATCAACAAGAGAGTGTCGAGGTTGTCGGGCCAGAAAGTAGTTCTGAGAACTTGGCAGGTGTTGCCGCGGCACTCGGCTCGAAGGATACGACGCCGCGTATTCAGATAGTGGATACGGCGTCCTCGACGCGTCCAGTGAAGAAGCCAGAGCAGACGACGATACCGTTCTAACTAATTAAACATGGCGCGCGGGAAAGAGGACAAAATAAGTGGCGCCCCGACGCAGCCCGTCGGGGCGAATGTCATTAACCAACCGATCGTCGCGGAGATGCGGCAGTCCTACATCGACTACGCGATGACCGTGATCACTGCGCGCGCTTTGCCAGACGTGCGCGACGGCTTGAAGCCGGTCCACCGCCGCATCCTCTATGCGATGAAAGAGCTCGGGCTTGTGCCGGGAGCGAAGTTCCGCAAGTCGGCACTCGTGGTCGGCGATGTGCTCGGCAAGTATCACCCACACGGTGACATTGCGGTCTATGATTCGATGACCAAGATGGCGCAAGACTTTTCCTATCGCTATCCGCTTGTCTTGGGGCAAGGGAATTTCGGCTCCATCGATGGTGACTCGCCAGCCGCGATGCGTTACACCGAAGCCAAGATCTCGCGCATTGCAGAATCGCTCCTCGCTGACCTCGATAAAGAGACCGTCTCGTGGATCCCCAACTACGACGCGACTCGCGACGAGCCGAGAGTGCTCCCAGCGGCTCTCCCGAATCTCCTTTTGAACGGTACCCTCGGTATCGCCGTCGGCATGGCGACCAACATCCCGCCACACAACTTGCGAGAGGTGGTGGCCGCGACCGTGCACCTCATCGAGAACCCGGACGCAACGACCGATGACTTATTACAATTCGTGAAGGGTCCTGATTTCCCGCTCGGCGGCGTTGCGTTTAATCACACGGACATCAAACACGCGTACGGTAGTGGCAAGGGGCCAGTCGTCGTGCGTGGCGAAGCGGAGATTGTGGATGATGGGAAGAAGGACACGAAGATTATCATCACCTCGATTCCATATCGCGTGAACAAGAGCGAGCTTATCTCGCGCATTGCAGATTTAGTACAAGAGAAAAAGCTCGAAGGCATCCGCGACTTGCGTGATGAATCCACAAGCGACATCCGTGTCGTGGTCGAGCTCAAGGGCACCGCGCATCCACAAGCGGTGTTAAATAATTTATATAAACACACCGAGCTCGAGAGTACCTTCCACTACAATATGCTCGCGCTCGTCGACGGCGTGCCGGAGATGCTCTCACTTTCGGGCATGCTCTGGCACTTCTTAAAGCACCGTCAAGAAGTAGTGAAGCTCCGCACCGAATTTGACCTGCGGCAGGCAGAGGCGCGCGAGCATATCCTCCTTGGGCTTTGCAAAGCGCTCGACCATATTGATGAAGTCATTGCGGTGATTAAAAAAGCGGCAGACATCCCTGCCGCAAGCGCCGCACTTCAGAAGAGGTTTGGATTTTCAGTGCTCCAAGCCGCGGCGATTCTCGAGATGCGTCTCTCCAAGCTCGCGGGCCTCGAGCGCAAGAAGCTTGAAGACGAGCTCACTGAAGTGCAGGCGCTCATCAAGAGATTGAAGACTATTCTCTCATCGGCGAAAAACATTCTTGCAGTGGTGAAGGCAGAAATTATGGAACTCGCCGAGAAATATGGCGACGACCGTCGCACCAAGATTGTGCGCGGCGGCGTGCAGAATATTTCTGTCGAAGACCTCGTGCCAGACGAAGAGTCAATGCTCGTCCTCACCGAGGGAGGGTACGTGAAGCGCACGAACCCGAGCGAATACAAGAAGCAGAAGCGCGGCGGCGTCGGTGTTGTGGATATTGCGACGAAAGAAGAGGATATCGTGACGCACTTCCTTGTCACTTCAGCGCATAGTGACCTGCTCTTCTTCACTAATTTCGGCAAGGCGTATCAGCTCAAGATGTACGAGATCCCAGAGGGTCGGCGTGCGACCAAGGGCAAGAGCATTATGAATTTCCTCCCACTCGCGGGTGACGAGTCGGTCACGAGCGTGCTCGCGGTGCCGAAGGGAGCAGCGCTCGATGCCTCCTCGGTCGCGTTTGTGACTGAACAGGGTGCAACAAAGCGTGTCGCGGCAAAGAGCTTTGCCGACGTGCGCCGCTCTGGCATCATCGCAATCAATTTACAAAAAGGAGATAAGCTTGTTTCTGCAACGCTTGCTGAAGAAGGGGACACGGTGTCGATAGTGACGGCGAAGGGGCAGTCGATACGTTTTGAAGCAGAAGACGTGCGTGAGATGGGTCGCGCTGCCGGCGGCGTGCGCGGCATTAGTGTAAAGAAAGGCGACAAGGTTGTTTCTGCAGAAGTTATTCCAAGTGCAGCAAAGGATCCGTCGCTCTTGGTCATCATGAGCAAGGGGTACGGCAAGCGCACAAAACTTTCTGAATACAAAGTGCAGGGCCGCGGCGGCTCAGGCGTGAAGACTGCAAATGTGACGCCGAAGACCGGGGAGGTTATCGGTGCAAAGATTGTGTTTGGTAATCTCGAAGACGAGGAGCTCGTCGTCGTTTCCAAGAAAGGGCAGGTGATCCGCACCAGTGTCACCGAAATTCCTTCACTTTCTCGCGCGACCCAGGGCGTCCGCATCATGAAAATGCGCGAAGGCGACTCGATCGCCTCGATGGTGGCGCTTTAATACATGAAAAAGATTGTTGTTACGGTGCCAGTCGCGGACGCGGACAAAGTCCGGCAGGCAATAGGCGAGGCAGGCGGCGGAAAGGTCGGGAATTATTCTTTTTGTAGTTTCAGTTCACGCGGTATCGGGCGATTTCTACCAGGTGACGGTGCACATCCGGTCATTGGCGAAATAGGGAAGTCTGAAGAAGTTGAAGAAGAACGCATTGAGGTGACCTGCGACGATTCCCTCATCGCAGACGTCGTAACCGCCATCCGCGCCGCGCATCCCTATGAGGAACCCACTATCGATATTTACCCCCTTGAATAAAATATCCTTATCCACATCCGGTCGGCAAAGATTCGAATATTGGGATTAGAATATGAGGAATGGGGAAATTGGAAGAAACGTCTCGGAAACGGAAGCATAAGCGAGATATCCAACATGCAGTGCTTGCGACAATTGCAATCGCAGTTGCTGTGCCATTTGCGGCTGTCGCAGGAAACGCACTCCAGCTTCTCAAATATCTGCCGAATGAAAAGTACAACCTTAAATATCGTGCGAAGTCGGCGGCGGGACGATTGGTAGCTAAGAAATATGCGGTGTGGATCGATAGAGGTGGCAAGAAATATCTACATGTGACTCCTGCCGGGCGCAGGGCGTTTGCATTTGAACAGGCGAAAGTTACCTTCAAGAATCAGAAAAAGAAATGGGACGGACGTTGGCGCATGATTGTCTTTGATGTTCCTGAACGACGTCGGGGCACCAGGACACGTTTGTGTACAGTCATGCGCGAGATAGGTTTCGTTCGACTGCAAGACAGTGTGTGGGTGTATCCCTACGATTGTGAAGATTTCATCGCGCTTCTCAAGGCAGAACTCAAGATAGGGAAAGACGTGCTGTATGCGATTGCTGACACAATAGAACACGACAAAAATCTCCGCCATCAATTTAATCTCCCAGAGATATAACAGTTACCATATTCTTATAATTGCCGGTCGGCAAAGATAAGGATATTGACACTCTTTATATTTTTGTAAGGTCTGACCTTGTGTGGGAGCGATTTAGGAGTATCATCTCGTGAGTTGTTCAACTTTTAGGAGAGAGACATGCCCTTAATGAAGGAGCTCGAAAAGGTGACGTATGTGATCGAGTACATCCCGAGTTGCCGGATGAAATACTTGGTGCGGCTTATGGCGCCAGGTACTCGTTACATCGACAAATTGCCGCCGCAGAGGCTTTCAGAAAAATGGAAGACCTCAAGAAAAAGAATCAAGGCTGGCTTCCGGTCGTCGAACCGAGCTGATGTACAAGTCATAGGTACGGGCCGCTTCGAAAGGAGCGGCCCGAAGTTTTTATACGGTGTTGATTGCGCGACCCGCTGCGGGTCGCGCGTGGTAGCCTATACACATGAGCGCGCACTTCAGTTCTCCGCATGAGAATATTCTTCAGATTGGCCTTAGAGAAGGAATGAAGGTTGGCGACTTCGGCGCCGGCTCGGGTCACTATTCGCGTGCCGCCGCCGCAATCGTCGGGCACAGTGGCAAGGTATATGCGATAGATGTGCAGGAAGATATATTAAAGCACTTGAAACTCAACTCGCACGAGCAGCATCAGCACATTATTAATATCGTATGGGGTAATATTGAAAAGGAGGGCGGTTCACACCTGCGCGAACAGTCGCTCGATGCGGCGCTTCTCGCTAACACACTTTTTCAAATAGAGAATCGTTTTGGACTCCTCAAGGAGATACAGCGTGTGCTCAAGCCGGGTGGCAAGCTGATGGTGGTCGATTGGGCAGGGAGCTACGGCGGCATGGGTCCCGTACCAGAGAAGGTTGTGACAGAGCACGAAGCCGAAGATTTTTTCATCAAAGGCGGGTTCCATAAGGTGAAGTCGTTCCGCGCTGGACCGCATCACTACGGTATACTCTTTACCGCACCATGAAAGTCTCTCTCTTCCAAGGAATCTTGATGGGTGTTTTTGTTCTCGGTGCTGCTGTCGGTCTCTTTGTCTTTGCTACCTATACGAGCAAAAATACTGCAAACACAATCGGTCCCGTTCTTGTGTGGGGCACCCTCCCGAGAGAAGACATAGACGCCACGTTGGCTACCATCAGCCAGAGCGAGCAAGGTCTGAAAAATCTCTCCTATGTTGAAAAAGATCCAAAGACTCTGGCAGCCGATCTATCTTCGGCTATCGCCACTGGCGCTTCGCCCGACCTTGTCCTCGCATCGCAAGAGGAACTCTACACGTTATCGAAGTTTCTCACACCGATTCCCCATTCGACACTTCCTATGCGCACGTTCCAAGATACGTTTGTGGGGGAGGGGAATCTCTTCTTAGCACAGGGTGGAGAGGGGTATTACGGCGTGCCGTTTCTCGTCGATCCATTGGTACTCTTTGCAAACCATTCCATCCTCTCGTCGAGTGGTATCGCAAAGCCGCCTGCCACCTGGGAAGCATTAGTTGGTCTTGTGCCAACTGTCGCACTCCTCACTCCCAACCGGCAGATTACCCGTGGACTTATCGCACTTGGGACGTACGACAATGTGCATAGCGCGCGCGCAGTGTTCTCCTCGCTCCTTTTCCAAACAAATATTCCAGTTTCGACCTATTCACCGAGCGGTGCTCTTGTTGCTAGTCTTGGTAGTTCAAGTGATGATTCTGGCGGGGCGCCGCCTGGGCGCTCTGTGCTCGGTTTCTACACCCAGTTTGCCGATCCCTCAAAAGTCTCGTACACCTGGAATGCCTCATTGCCGGACTCCGAGCGGATGTTTCTGACTGGCGACCTCGCGCTCTACTTAGGATATGCCTCTCGCGCGCGCTACTTGCGACAGGCAAATCCAAATCTCGATTTTGATGTTGCGCCACTGCCGCAACCAGCGACCGCAACGGTGAAGAGCGTCTATGGTCTCGTCTACGCTTTGATGATTCCGCGCGGAGCGAAGAATCCTTCAGGTGCATATCAGGCAACTACACTGCTTGTGAGCCCGCTCGAGCAAGCGGCGGCAGCCAAGCATACTGGGCTCGCCCCCGCGACGTTGAGTCAGCTCGCGAGCGCTCCCTCTGACCCTGTCGCCGCCGTTACCTATGCCGGAGCGCTTTATAGTAAAGGTTGGCTGTCCCCATTGCCTGCAAGCGTTGATACTATCTTTTCAGGTATGATTGGGGATGTGATAAGTGGTCGCTCATCGCTCAATGCTGCACTCACCTCTGCCGAGCGAGCTTTGGGTGCGCTTCTGCGACAATAAAATAATATGCATACTTTCGTCATCGCCACCTTTGTTTTTATAGTATCTTTCGCTTTACCAATGACGGTCTTTGCTCTTGCAGCGAATGGCGCTTCCTGTGACTACCCTTCCGATTGCGATTCGGGTAATTGTGTTGGAGTAGGTTATGCTGGTGAGTCAGGAACATGTCAAGCATCTGGTGGATTGGGTGGTGGTGGTGCTGGTGGATTGCCTGGTGGTGGAAATACTGGTACTACCCTCATCAATCCACTTAGTGGGAGTGGCAATTTGAATTCATTTCTCGAGGGCATTCTCAATTTCGTTATACGCATCGGCACGGTTGTTGTGGTCCTGATGATAGTGTTTGTCGGATTCAAGTTCGTCACCGCACGCGGTGAGCCGGGTGAGATTACCAAGGCGCGGACGATGCTCCTCTGGACCATCGTCGGTGCGCTTATATTGCTCGGGGCGCAGGCAATACGGATAAGCATCACGGCGACGATAAACGCAATCTCTACCGGTAGCTAAAATGAAATTCTCCCAGTACGTCGGTGGCTTCATTACTCTTCTCAATACGGTTGTCGTGCCGGTCATCGCCGCGCTTGCCTTCGCCGCATTTATCTGGGGCGCGGTGAATTACTTTTTTCTCCAGGCGGCCGACGAGAAGAAGCGAGAAGAAGGGCGTCTGTTCGTCCTGTGGGGCATCATTGGTCTGGTGGTGCTCTTCTCCGTCTGGGGATTGGTGAATCTACTGTTATCCACGCTCGGGCTCACGCCCCCTGCGTGATGTGTCATACTTACAACCATATGATTACTTTTGACTAACTATGTGTTTCGACGCCCCCATTATCTGCATTGGACAAACCATCATCGGTGTTATCAATACCGTCCTCGTACCGGTAGTCTTCGCACTTGCCTTTATCGTATTCCTCTGGGGTATCGCAAAAGCCTATATATTCAATGCAGGGGAGCCAGAGGAGGTCGCAAAGGGTCATAAACTCCTCCTGTGGGGTATCATTGCATTTGTAGTGATGATCTCCCTCTGGGGGTTGGTAAGTGTCGTTGCAGTTACCTTCGGTCTCTCGGGCGTCTATGCACCCCCCACACCGTCGTCTATTGCACCCTAAATATGAAAAAAACACTTCACTTTGCCTGGTTCACCACTCTTCTTGTTACCTTCAGTGTGCCACTGCTTGCGGTAGCGCAGATGGATTTAACAAAGATAACGCAATATAAGACCGGCTTTGTAGACCTCATTAATCAAGTCTTTGTGCCGGCACTGATGGCGATTGCGTTCTTTGTCTTTCTCTGGGGCGTGTACAAATATTTTATCTGGGGAGCAGAAAATGAGTTAGAGAAAGCAGAGGGGCGCAAGTTTACTCTGTGGGGCATTACTGGCTTCGTCGTCATTCTCTCCCTCTGGGCGCTTGTTAGTTTGGTAAGAGGAACATTTGGTCTCAATAGCGACGCTGGTGCACCAAATCCTCCGACAATCAGGGGGGGAACTTAACAGAGGATATCCACACAAGATACTTGGGTCTATTGACCACCACTATAGAAAAGTTACAATTACCCTGTTATCCACTTACCCATACTATGAAAAAAGTCATTGCCATTGCTTCAGGAGTTCTTACCACGTTCGCTGTGCCGCTCGTATCGCTTGCTGCAGTTACCGACGTGAAAAGCGCCGGACAGCTTATTGTCAATACCATCAATAACGTCCTCGTACCGGTCCTCTTCGCGGTAGCGTTTATCGTCTTCCTCTGGGGCGCGTTCGACGTTTTTATCCTCGGCTCTAACAATGAAGAGGTGAAGGAGAAGGGTAAGAACCTTATGCTCTGGGGTCTTATCGGCTTCTTCGTGATGGTCTCCATCTGGGGTCTCGTGAACATCCTCACTTCCACTACCCAAACTACTAACACAGTAGTGGCCCCACCAACAGGATTCTCCATCCCCAATTAATAAGTAATGTCCGTACTCAACCAGTTCCTCAACAAGGTGGTCATTGAGATAGTTAATCCGATTATTCTTCTTCTGGCAGCGTGCGCGTTTGTCGTCTTCCTTTGGGGCATATTTGATTTCGTTGCACACGCGGGAGACGAGACGAAACGCGCAGAGGGAAGGAAGGCGATTATGTGGGGGCTCATCGGATTGGTAATCATCTTCGGGGCGTATGGCATCATCAATCTTGCACTCGGGACGTTCGGTATTCCGGAAATCCAAAGGAATGCAATAGAAGGGTAGTGGAATGGATAAAGAAAAAGGCCGCTTGTAAGGGCGGTCTTTTCGTATGTTGCACGAAAGGGCTACTGAGGAACGAACGCGTAAATGAACGTGTTCGTTTCCGACGACTCGTTTACCACGTAATACCCCAGCACTGCACCGTCAGGACATACTTCACTCTTGAGCGACGTAGAGCGTACGCACACATGTCCATCCGCGTACAGTGTGAGGAGACTGAACTTGTCCCCGTCCACCCAGACGTGGTGCATACCGCTCGGGAGCGGGATGAATTCCGATTTCCCTCCTGCCGGCAGAACCAACTTCGGCCATATCGACCGTGGATGACTTTTCAGCGGGACGACTTCCCGTACCGGCCGTACCGACGTGACCTTCTTCGGCGTCTCCGGCTTTTCGCCCGACTGAGCCTGCTTTGCTTGAGCGATGAACCGTTCCTCGTCCGGGGTTGGCAGCCTTTTGTCGCGCTTGATCTTGTCCGTAATGCGGTCGAGCTCTGTGGCCCGCTCCGCATCAGTCATCTCCCGCCTGGTCTTCTCGAGGCGATACAGAGCTTCCTCGGTGCTGGTCGTTCCCATCTCTTTCGGGTTCCAGCCAAACGGCATGTACTTCACCCAAAATGCATCCGAGATCGTGTTGATCGACAGTACAAGAATCATGATGATCGAGTACTGGATCAAGACTTTCTTGCCAAAGCCAGTTTTCCCCGTGAGGAGAGCAATGGCCGCGGCACCGATGGCTACTGCGAAAACGTCCCAGAACCTTGTTTGTAGCGGAAACGTTCCCATTACAAACAAGAAAACGACACCCCACTTCAGGACTTCGAAATACATCCTCACGTAGAGTTCGAAAGGGGACAGGTCTTCAGTCTTGCGACCCGCAATATGACTTGCGACAAAGTTACTCCCTGGTATGAGGTTTGCGCCGCCGAAGGTGGCAATGTGCACCGGCTGAAACCACCAATAGGTAGTGATAACGATGAGCACCACCGCAGCCGCAATGTTGACCACCCTTGCCCCGATGAGGTTAAGGAAGATCGCAATTACGATTCCCGACACCAGATAAACGAATCCTCGTGGATACCAGATACCTGCATCCTGGATACCTGTGCGCACGAGACGATTAACAATCGCCTCGTATACTACGGTAATAAGTCTTAGCATGAGGTTCTCCTAGAAGAAGTTGCGAGAGATACTGTGCCACGCCTCAATGGCGAGGACAATAACAACGAGTGTAGTGGCAATACCCATTGCGATCCAAGAGCCAACCAGAAATTTCCTGGAGGTCTCCGGAGCGATGGATGATTCAACTTTACCCGTCATTACTTCCATGAAGCTCGGTTTCCATCCAGCAGGTCTTGCTGGCAGAAACCGTTCCATGAACTCCTCGATCTCGCTAGACAGCTGATCAAGGGTGATGTCCTCCAGCTTGTCCACGACGAAAAGCTTCAGGATTTTTCCTTCAAACCACTTCGTCATGGCTAGCCAGTGTTGGTAAAGCTGGTGACCAACCGGATCCTTGATAATGAATCGGTTAGCACGCAGATCATCCACCACCGTCCCCACGTCCCCACTAATCCGAACTTCTTCGGCCAGTATTTGCAGAAACTTCAGTTTCGGGTCCTCTCCATAAATCACCTCTTCCCTCGCTGATTGACCGGAAGAGCCAGCCCTTCCAGACGTACCTGCGGTCCGGATGACTTTCTCGACTGGACGTTGCATGGTTCCGATTATCATGCGAAGGCAATCGACCTCATGCTTCTCCATCGCGGAGTATAGTTGCTGAATGCACTTCCTCTCCGGCTGAGTCAATTTCATCCAGAGGGGAGCGTAGATCGCCTCGTCGACCTTTCCGATACCGAGGAGGTTCGGAAGTCGCTCGGTTAGAAAACTTCCGAACGAAGCGCCTCCCCCGTCTGTCTTTTCCCTCTTGAGGTCTTGCCATGCAGCCCAGAATCCAGGAATGCTTGCCAACAAGTCTCCAAGCTCGATTGTGTGTTGAGTCATTTTCTTTCCTCTATTGGTGGCGAAATGATCGGATCCGGCTCGAAAGCGAGCCAGATTTCTGGTATGCATGATACACGAAACTATGGAAAAGTCAAGGTTGTGGGCGAGGGGGGACTCGAACCCCCACCTCTTGCGAGACATGGTCCTAAGCCATGCGCCTGTACCAATTCGGCTACTCGCCCGGTGTCTTTCAAAGCATACTATGTTCTGCTATATTTTTCTTAACGCGCCTATAGCTCAGTTGGTAGAGCAGCTCCCTCTTAAGGAGACGGTCCCTGGTTCGAGCCCAGGTAGGCGCACACAAA
>JBBUDY010000011.1:0-4891 GCA_038057055.1 Patescibacteria group bacterium
GGAGCTTAGTTTTCAAAACAATTATAAAAATCATGTTGACGCTCTACGAAAAAACTGGTTGCCCCTATTGCCATGTCGTGTTTGATGCGGCGAAAGAACTCGGAATAACGTTTGAGCTGAAGAATATCGCAGATGGTGCAGTAGCGGCAGAGCTCGTCGCACGGGGCGGGAAGCGGCAAGTGCCCTATCTCGTTGATAGCGAACGTAATGTCGAGATGTATGAATCGGCAGACATAGCCGTCTATCTGCGTGAACACTACACAAAGTGCTCCTGACAGGACACCGTTCTCGCGCTAAAATGATAAGCATTAGCAACTAGCTTTTTCTCTATGAATCCCGTTAGAGGTCAAAACCGTGAGTAACGAGATGGTATGCTAAACAGTATGGTCGCGGGCAAAACATCATTATCAGTAATCGTACGGAAATCTCAGATTTCCTACCTCTAACGGGATGAATATCACAATCAAGGCAACGAAATACACACTGAGCCCCGAGACGGAACGTTTGATTGAGGAAAAGCTCGCGGCGCCGCTCCGGCTGCTTGGAGAGAAGAGTGAAAATGCATTGCTTGAGATAGAGATTGAAAATGCGCCAGCCGAAGGACGCTCGTCAGAGCCGTGTCGGCTCGTCGCGCGGCTCATCGTCGATGGTCAGGTCTACCACGCTGAAGCGGTGAAGCCCTCTCCCGAGAGTGCTGCAGATAGAGTGCGGAGCGAGCTCGAGGCTGAAATTCGTAAATCGCGCGGCCGCGCACGAAAGCTCTGGAAGCGTGGTGGGGCAGCTATAAAGAAGATGCTCCGTTTCGGCCGCTAATCCTTTCATTGCTTATATTTGTAACAGGTGTGCATAAGTGTCGCGCGCTGAAATGGATATGCAAGAATATAAGCATTATCACGTTAATTAAATATTCCCGCATATGCCATCGCCAAATTACACGGAATTCTTCAAAAGTAAGACGGTTGCTGTTATTGCGGCTCTCGTTCTGATAGGCCTTGCGTTTTGGCTCGGCCGTTCAAACGGCTACACGAAAGGATACGCGCAAGCGCAGACCGATGTGCAGGCGCTTCAAGGGGAAAGCGCGCGCAAGGCCGCGGATGAAGCCGCCAAAGCAACAAACCCGTTTCAAGCGGTGAATCCGCTTGAAGGAGTTGAAGCGAATCCATTTGAGAAGGTCAAGAAAGTGCTGAATCCTTTTGAAGCTAATTGAAAACCGGTATGAGAAAAATATTTGCGGTCGCCGGAATCATCGGCGCGCTCGGCATAGCCAGTGTAGCTTTCGCGCAGACAACGCTTCCGGAAGGCGTTACAGAAAAACAAATGAATTCCGCGCTCAAGGATTTGAGCGAGGTGTATGGCGCTCCCATCGTGCGAGTTGACCAAGCAAAGGCAATTTGCAACGAAGAGCAATATGTTACGGAATGCGCGCAAATCGGCAAGAAGCATGACCTCTTTTCTGACGAGCGTGCGAAACAAGTTGATACGCTCCTGAACGAGCTGAAAGGAGATGTGGTTGAAAAATTGAAGAAGTGCGACGACATCGCTTGTCTCGTTGATGTAGCGAATTCAATCGCTGGCCGTTTGAATTCGCAAAATCCAACATTTGCCAAAGCCGTTGAACTCACTCCGCAAAAAGTGAAAGAGAAACGGGAAATTGTTGACGCGGCAAAAACACTCGGCGTTGATATTGAAGCATGCAGGACGATGGACCCGGACACGGCGTCAATTGAATTGTTGCGCGGATGCGCTCGGCTCGCCAAACATGAAAATGTGCAGAAATATATTCCGCAGGAAACCAAAAATCGCGCGGAAGGCGCGGATGCGGCAATTGCTCTCAAAGAAAGTTTGGCGAGCGGAAAAATCTCATGCGGAGATAATACGCTTGAGGGTTGCGGGAATTTCTGTCTTTCTTTGTCGGCCGAAGCGCGCGCAGAGGGCATTTCAGCAATTCCGCCGGTTTGCAGGCAGATCGCCCAACAATTCTTCGGAGATGACGGCACGAAGGAACTAGAACGCGCATACACTACGGTCCAGGAAACGTTCAATACGCTCGCTGACAAAGCGCGAAGCGTTGTCTTCACAACCATAGACGGCAAAACGCTTACTGACCCGGCGTCCATCGGCAGATACATGGAGGAAGCCGGGAGCCGCGGGGATGTTGAAGCTGTATCAAACGGAATGGACTTCTTGGTAGCCAAAGGCTTCGTTACGCCGAAAGACCGCGAATTTGCGCTTTCCATGATTCGCAAGGTTAATGAGCGCGGGCCGGTTGATTTCGACGCGTGCCAAATTGACCCTTCAAAATGTGCGGACCTTGTTTCGGAAGAAGACCGCGGACAGTTCACGGCAATGGGCGAGATAGAGAAGGTGATAAAGAATGAAATGTCAAAGCATGGGGTGGCGGACCCTTCATTGTGCTCTTCCGACCCGTCGGTAGGAAAATCCTGCCTTGAAGCGGCGCGTGCGGCTCTTCCGCAGATAGAAAAACTAGCCAGTTCGCTCCCGCAGGCGCAGGGAATCGTTTCCGATATTAAGCAGAGGATTCGTTTCGGCGAGGCGGGTCTTGAAGCGCGCTCGCGCGTAGAAGAGAAGTTTAAAACATCCAGCGACTTTTCAATGGGAAACCAGCGTTTCGGGTCAATATCTGAGCTTGACTCGTTCTGTCGCTTCAATCCCCAGCAATGTCTTTCCGAAACTGCCAAAGAAGGCATTTTCTCAAAAGACATTGCCGCCGAAAGATACGAATATGCGATAGATGCGAGATACGGGCCGATGCCTCCCGGGCCTGCGCCGCAAGGGCAAGGGGACATGCGGAACGTTGCGCCGCAATTCCCACCCGGCTTCAACAAAGAAGAAGCGTTACAGCAGTTCAAAAAATGGCTTGATAATCCGGAAAGCACGCCTCCGATGCCTTCAGGCGCGAACGCTGCCTATCCGGCGCCGTACGCCACTCCGTACCCGGCTCCTTATCCTGTCCCTTATCCACAATATCAAAATCAGCAGTATCAGGGACAGCAAGGCCAAGGGCAATATCCGCAAGACCAGTACCAGAAGCCGCCATTCGGTCAACGGGTCTGCCCGTTTGACACATCGATGCTGTCTCCGTGCAAGTCGGGCGAATATCGCCAGGAATCAAGAAATGAATTCGGTTGTCTGATGTTCGGTTCGTGCATTCCTTTTGACACGAAAACCGAACCGCCGCGAACTGACAGCAAAAACATTTGTCCTGCTCTGCCAACAATTGAGTCGTGTCCAGCTGGAGAAGAGAAGACAGTATCGTTCAGCTCGCCGGAATGCGGAACGTATTACAGCTGCCGTGCCATTTCTAAACCGCCTACTGACGACCAAAATCGCACGACTGCCGGTTGTGAACAACGATACGGCAGCGGATGGCACTCAATGGATTCAAGTGGAAACTGCTTCAATCCGTTAATGACCGAATACCGTACGACCAATGGCGCGCTCAACTCGTGCGCCGCCACTCCTGCGTACGGATGCAGTTCATCATCTGATGTTCCGCCTTCCACGACCCCTTCCGGACAGCGCGAACAAGTATGGAATAGTTCCGGGTTGCGGTCTTGGGTTAGAACGGATGCGGACCAAGCACGCATAGAGTTGCTTAAACAAGCATGCGCGAATGTTCCTTCTCGCGCGAATGTCTGGCTTCCATCTGCGGGGACGCAATCAAGCTCCGACTTCGGGATGCCTGACTCCGGCAAATGCGCGAGAGCTGTGTCCTGTTCGTCCGAACAGTACTTTGACGGTTCAGCCTGCGTCTCCAGCACTCAAAATACGTATCCGCCATCGTGCGGCTCCAACGAGTACTGGAACGGTTCATCCTGCGTATCGTCCACGCAGACGAACACAAACACCACTACCACAGGCAGTTGCTCCAGCGAACTCATAGGACTGTTAGGAAGCGGATGCCACTCAATGGGCAGCGGCTGGTTCAACGGAGAAATGACGAAATATGTCACCCCAGGTTCGCAGACGGTGAGAAATTGCACTACCGAACCGGTTTCAGGATGCTCCGGAGGAAATTACTATAACCAGACGCAAACATCTTGTCCGTCAGGACAGTACTGGAACGGCTCGTCCTGTGTTATATCCACAACGCAATCCTATTGTCCTTCCGGGCAGTATGTAAATGGCGCCTGCGCGTATTCTTCTTCGGCAACTTCATGCCCATCTGGCCAGTATTGGAATGGAAATTCGTGCGTGCAAACGTCAACAACTGACTGCACCTCAGGACAGTACTGGAATGGTTCTGCTTGCGTCTCGTCAACTCAATCAACTACCGGTACGTACGATACTGCTAGCGCGCAGCAAGGGTGCTCTAATGCGGGAGGAACGTGGGACAGTGTAGCTAATTACTGCAGAATGCCAACCTCGTATGTGCCACCGCCAAGCGGGACATACACTCCTCCGTCCGATAACTCCTACACGCCCCCTTCATCTGGCAGTACCTACGTACCTCCCACGACAGAAAGTTCTCCACCTCCGCCGGCAGAAAGCCCTCCTCCACCCCCTCCGACAACAACCGAATCGGCGCCGATATCATATATCTTTT
Organism: Patescibacteria group bacterium; assembly: GCA_038057055.1. Classification (GTDB taxonomy): domain Bacteria; phylum Patescibacteriota; class Minisyncoccia; order Phycocordibacterales; family Phycocordibacteraceae; genus C7867-001. The sequence continues at coordinate 4,568 of JBBUDY010000011.1, forward strand.
GTCCGGACGGTCACGATTGGAACGGAACGTACTGTACGCTCTCCCCACTCTCGCCGTTTGAACGATACACGGCAAGTGTATGGTCGGCATTCCGTTCACTTCTCGGGCTCTAGTTAGTGTTTAGTTTATCGGTGCGAAAATAGAGAACGTGGCCACAGGTCGCGTTCTTTATTTTTCATACTGAAGCGGTGAAGCCCACACTCGACTCTTTTTTGCCTTCGGGAATAACACGCTCAATACTGAATTTCTCATTCTTCATTGTTGCGCTAGTTATTTTCATGCGTTTGCCGTTTTCAAAGAAATAGGTGCCGATGGAATCGGCAT
>JBBUDY010000012.1:0-2630 GCA_038057055.1 Patescibacteria group bacterium
AGTATCGCGAGCGCGAACGTTGCGCATCTTCTCACAGTTTGGCAATGGCAAGGCGTCGCCTTGCCATTGAACGCGAATGCTGCACAACGTGTCAAACACCGAGTATTTGACACGTTGCGGATTAGGAGCTTTTTAAAGGTGAGTTTCATACTGGTTTCAATTTATCCACACTCTCCCGTGGAGTACTTGACTCCTCAATCGCCTTTGCTACAATTAATCCTGTTAACGTCGCCCCGACCGAAAGGTCGGGGTTTGTCGTTACCCCATACTCCACATACTCTCTAATCAATTCAAAGAACATATGGTTCTTAAGACGCAACTCCCACGCCATATTCTTTTTGTAACCTACAAATATGAGCGGCTTATTATGTTCCGTCACATACTTTTCCAGTGCTAGGTAATCACTGTCACCGCTTATGATTATTGCGGCATCTACTATTTCGAGAGCACGCACAACATCAATCGCGAGGTCGACATCAACATCTCCTTTCTTTATTTCTCTTTTCTCCTCATCACTCCAGATGTATTTCATCGGCTTTTGACATATGGTGAAAGATGCAGACGCTTTTTGTATGTGCGCCTGTGTCTTTGCATAATTCAAATCATCCTCGCGAGGAACAACGATATGGTAATTGATGAATGAGAGATCGACGGCACGAGAAAGTAGATTCTTCAATTTGCTGAAATCAATACGCCATCCAATCCGAGCGGATGTGTGATACAGATTTCCTGCATCGATAAACATGCCGACACGCGGCTTGGTGTTTTTCTTCGTCTCACTCCATTCGTCGAAATCCTTTTGCATATACCTACATTACATCACCACCCCCGCCTCCACGCGCCCAGCACCAAACCAGGTTTGGTGCTGGGTAAATGGGATGGGTATGCCGGAGAGAACGAGGAGGAGGGCGAGCCCTATCCCCATTACTCTCTTGACCTTTTGTATGCGGTTGTGTATCATACTCTTACACAGTACCTTCGGACTCCGAAGGCCCCGAGAAACCCCGCCCCGTGCGGGGTTTCGATTTATCAAGAAAACCCCTGAGCTGGGAAAGGAGATTTTCAAAATCGGCATCCGACAACCTGTACATTTCTCGTTTGAATCGCTTGGTACTAACGAGCCGGAGTTGGGAACTAATCAGAGCAACCGGATTCCCGAGAGGATCGGTAAAATTATAATAGAAATCCAAAGGTTTTTGCTTGCTTGAAAGCGGTACGATCCAGTACATTTCGTTGTTGAATTTTTTCACGACGAGCGCAGGACGTTCGAAACTATTGTTGGTACTGCCTTGTTCACGGCCGATATTAACACCAACAGAACAGACCCACACCCACTGTCTCTTTGGGAAAGGTGTGGCATCAAACACTGCGGCATCCAACCGTTTCTTCTCACCATTCCATTTATCAAAATCTTTCTCCATATACCTACATTACATCACCACCCCCGCTTCTGCGTGCGGGAGCGGCGTGCCAGAAAGGACGAGGAGGAGGGCGAGTACGAGGGTTGCGCTAAAGCGCAACCCTCGCGCTATGTATTTCTTCACTCCTCGTATCATCCGTTCATTATATCAGGTGGTCGGAGCAGAAATGTGAGCGTGTTCGCGGCGCCGCTGCGGCGCCGCGATGTCGCAAGCTAAATCTTATACCGAATGATGACGACGCCGGAGCCGCTGCCATCAAGGTTGCTACCATCAGTGCCACTCAAGAAAATAACGTTAAACAAAAATAGGGTTTGCTATTTTACCCAACGGCTTGGGACTATTACCAAAGACTTTAGATGCTTCCAGTATTTCAATCAGAAGCGGTCGATCGTCTTTCGTAAAATGCACAATGAAATTGCCCAGTTCGCGCGCGTGATCAATACGACCTCGCACTGTTCCCGCAAGCGCAAGGACATCTGCGTCGGAATCGTATGAGACTTTAGGAGTTTTATTTTTCATATTGTGATTTCAGTCCTGGATAAAAGGTTATTACGACCATTGTAGCACCTTTCTGTTTATAGACCACCCGTAAAACGCGCCGTGTATCAAAACCGCTCTGCGCGATATACAACGGCAACCGACGATAATCAATAAAATCGGGAGTGCGAATGGTACGAACGACTTGCTCTCGTGAGACTGAAACACCATATTCCTTCAATGCACTAAATTTCTGTAACGCATGCTTTGTGAAGCGGATGAGCATACAGACATTTTAACACTTTGAAATGACTTAAATCTTATACCGAATGATGACGATGCCGGAGCCGCCGTTAGCACCTGCACACGAATAAGCACCGAGTGTCCACACAGATGAAATCGAAGTGAACACATTCGCTGTGATGTCGTGGTAAATTGAAAAGACGCCGTCAGCTGGGTGCGAAAGCGACCTTGTCAGCTCGATTTTCGAGGGTTCGATTCCCTCTGGCGGCTTCGTAAGGTTATCCACAATACGCTTTAAGGCAACTTGACGCAAAAGACCTATCCGCTATAATAACCGCAGGGCTGACAAGTTCGCTTTCGTACGAGGTTGAACCCTCATACGAAGTTCCGAAGTCGCCGCTCGCAAGAGCGGCGACTTCGTTTTTCACAGCTGGAGGTTTGAGATATTTCATAGGGTTACAGTCTATACCGAATGATGACGATGCCGGA
>JBBUDY010000013.1:0-19275 GCA_038057055.1 Patescibacteria group bacterium
TATACACCTTCTGAGCAACATCAAATGTTGACTGCCAGGACGGACGGACATTCAGTACATTGATGTGGAGTGCATTTGCAAGAGCACCACCAAGCGTTCCGCCAATAAGGAAGAACAATGAAATGGCGAGGAGTGCGAGGGGGAGAACAAGCGAGCGCTTCCCTTCCTCAACCACAAATGGTTCCTCGTCAACGACAGCGACATCATCAAGATCCGTATCTTTCCCTTGATTCCCGCGCTGCATCACCGACTCAACAAAGAGACCAAGCGAAACAAGTGCGATCAATATCCAGACCAGCGAGACATTGTATATGGCAAGTAAAATAACTGCCCCGACACCGCTTGCGATAAGTGCGCGCTGCGTGCGTAGAGGAAGCTCAATCTCTCGGAGCGCGAAGAGGACACCAATTACGCCGAGCCCGAGAATGAACGCGAGGTCGTTCGTAGAGCCGACAATCGAAAACGCGGGAGAAATAGTATTTGGCGAGAACTGTCCGACAATAATTACAAGGAGTTCAAGAACGACCAGTGCAATGAACGCAAAAGCACTGGCACGGAGATAGGTACGGTACTGTTCAGGACGTCGTAGCACGAGAGCAGCGAGGGTACCGAGAACCGCTGCAACAAGCATAAAGCCGAGCGTATCAGCTTCAAGTGCAGATCCCCAGAGCCCATTAACAAACGATTTTCCTGAAAACATGGCTGAAAATGCATATGCGACTACCGGAAGCCACAGCGCACCCACAAGTACAAATGGCGGAAAGATAACACTCCCGCGCGAAAGACGGAGAAGGATGTACAGCGCGAGTGTAATGAGCGCGCCTATTGCAAGAACAAACGTTTTCACTGTTGTAAGCGAAACCGATATATTTGGAATAGAAATAAATACCGTAACAATAAGCGTCATAAAGAGCGCCCAGACACCGACGGTCTCAAGTGAATAGCGACGCGGCGTAGCGGTTGATGGATACGGGGGCATGGTGATTTGTATTACTTCCTACTTGTGATAATACCGCTTAGTATACTCTGCTTATCCCCCAGGAGATGGGTTGTCCACAATATTCCACGAAGTGACACCTTGCATTTGGTTTTTACTACTTGACTCCGCGAGGTGACACCTTATAATTAAGGTATGACAAAGAGAAGCGTTCCCTTTATTGTAGGTGAGTGGTACCACTGCTTCAATCGCAGTATTGATAAGCGCACGGCATTTGAGGATTCTCGAGATTACCATCGCTTTCTCGAACTTCTTTATTTAGCAAATGATAAATCGCCTCTCCGGCGCGATGACATAGGTATACGCAAATTTGAAGAGGTTTTGAATATCCCTCGTGGCAAAAGACTCGTTACTGTTGGCGCATTTTGTCTAATGCCGACTCACTTTGATCTAGTACTACAAGAGACTATAGGGGGCGGCATTACGGCTTTTATGCGGAAAATAGGGACCTCCTACACCCTCTACTTCAACGCACGACACAAGCGGGCGGGTAATCTGTTCCTTAAGCCTTTCCAATCACGTCATGTACCCACGACCCGCTCTTTCCAGCACCTGGTGAACTACGTGCACTCTAATCCAGCAATGCTCTATGAGCCCGGGTGGAGAACCGATCATGTGGTAGATCCTCAATTCTTGGAAGAACAAATAACGGCATACCCCTATTCAAGCCTTGGCGCCCATACTGGCGCACGTACGGCGACGGCCGCTATTGTGGACCCACAACTACTTTCCCTAGCACGTACCGTTCCATTACAAAAAATGTTGCAGGAAGCGCGCCAATACTGTGTTGATTCTGGCATTTCTTGAGGAAACGCGAGGTACTTTTTATTTCAAATGTGGTATAGTACACACGGACCGAGCTGGACAGCTGCTCCATAGCAATATGGGGAGGAAAGTCCGGACACGGGCCGCCCTCTGGGCGTGCAGACAGGTAATGGGTAACGCCCATACATCGCGAGGTGAGAGGTGACCACAGTGACGTCAAAGGCGAAAGCCAGAGAGTTCCTTTCGGGAATAATCCCGCCGCAAGACGGGAGTGCAACGATCAAATCCTTACCCCCGTGCAAGGCCGTATCGCCAGCATGCAAGTGCTGGCGAGGTGCCGCTCGAGCTTGTCAGTAATGATGGGCCAAGATAAATAGCTGTTCACGACAGAATCCGGCTTATCGGCCCGGTCCACAAAGATGCAAAACCCCGCGCTCCTGCGCGGGGTTTTGCTTTCCTCTGTCCCCTTACACTATCTCGCACGTGCCACCTGCACAGGCAAGTTCTCGCTTCATATCCGACTCATCCTGTCGCTCATACGCAACGAGCTCTGAATAGTCTACGTTCGGGAAACGGGACATACGCGCTTCATATTCTTCTTTGGTAATCGTCTCGTAGGGCGCGAGGCGATAAATATGGTTACTTCTCGGAAGGAATGAAAGTCCTCCGACAATATCCCAATTCTTCTGCACCCAATCAACAACAGGAATCCATTCGTTCTCGCTCACGGAGATGGTCGCCGAAGGATTGTGCTCGGTGTAATTAAGCTTCACTTGTTTCCAATAATCGAGCTGTTCGATTGCCGTGAGATCATCTTTGAACCGTGCTTCTTTTGAGTGGTCAGGTGCTTTGACTGGAAATTCGAGTACAAAGGTGTTTGCTTCCTCGGGTGACTGCCCTACTTCCGGATAATACGGCACGCCCCGGTCGCGCATAAGTTTGAACAGTGAGTCGGTCGCACTGATACGCACACGACGAATGTAGTATGGTGCATGACGCGGATGAATACCCGACGCACAATTGAAGGTTTGAGAGACGGTGCCTGATGGCTTTACCGCCGTTACCGACATTGACTGTTCGACGCCAAAGCGTTTCGCGTACAGAGCATTCGTCTTCACCGCCATGTCGCGAACCTTACGCATCACTTCGGGTTGTCGCGCGACCGGTGAATCCCACTGCCCGGTTATCGAGACGCCGAGGAGACGCTCCCCTTTACAGTGGTCAATCCACTCTTGTGAGATATAGTTGAATTTCGTGAGCGTCGATTGGTAGGTACCGAGGATTGCCGCAAGGCGCGCTTTTCGCAGAAGCGATGCTTCAGTATCGTCTGCACGTGCAATAACTTCAGAAAGATTGCAAAATTGTTTAGACTGCAAAACTATTTCGGCGCAAGGATTCGTACCGATAGGCCCCTGTACGACACCATCGTCTCCGATAAAGCCAACTTTCTTGAAATACTCTCTGCGACGCTTCGGAAGCGTTGCAGCCATCGATCCTCGATTGAATATGCCACGTTCTCCGGTCCCACTTTTCATAAGCGCAACCCATTCATCCATAAGCTCCGCATTCGTCGGTTGAGTCTCATACACTGCTGAATTGTTTGCGACCGAACGATGCGGGTCGGTCATATAGAACTGGCCTTTTTTGGCATCACGCATCTCGACATCATCGAGGTCAGAGAGCGATATCATCGCGGTACGGCGCACGCCTCCGGCGACTACACACTCACCTATCTTGCAAATAATGTCGTGTACATCGATAGTGCGCAACCGACGCCCCTGCCGCGCAAGCACCTTTTCACGAGCGAAGGCGAGCAGTGACTGAAGTGGTTCAGGTCCGGACGCTTTTCCTCCCATGATTTTAAGACGTGCACCAGCAGGACGAATTTCTGAAAAGTTGAACGTAACATCTTTGCCTGCATACCACGTTTTAAGTCCAAGTGTGAGCGCATCGCACCAGCCGGCCGCTGAATCAGCAATGGTATGGGTCTCCAACTTCTTCCCCGTTTGTTTCATGATTTGTGGAAGTTGTTCAACATTCTGGCTCTCAACTGCAAATCCGACGCCACATCCCTGCATCGAGAGATACATAACTTCAGCAAAGTCCTCAATTTTTACCGGTGCAGTAAAAGTGCAATTATATGCGCAGGCATTACAACGCCGCGCCGCTTCGCCCGAAAATTGCATCAAACGCATTGAAGGCATCGCTTCTTGTTTCAAGATACCCATGCGCACCTCGGCATATTCTTTTTCTGTAAGTTTGTTTCCGAGATTCTCACGCATGAAACTCATATAGCGATCAACCGTCTCTATCCACGTCTCGCGTCGTCCTTCTTCAGGTATCCATTTCGCATAGGTACGCAAATACACGAATTCTCCGAGCGAGTTTCCTGCAAAATATTTCTTACTTTCCTCAGCAAGTTTACGCACATGCGCCGGGACTTCAATATTCGCCGCCCGTAGCTGTGCTCGCTTGTCGCGGTAGAGGATATAGTTCTTCGCCGTCTTCACATAGTCGTTCAGGATGAGATATTTTTCGACTGAATCTTGAATACCTTCAACGGTCGGGAGGAAACTTTTATATTTCTTCGCAAACCGCCCAAGTTCTCCCACCACTTGGTGTGCAACGAGACTTGCATCATCCTGATCACCATCTTCTGCCGTGGCCATTGCCTTCCAAATAGCAGCAGCAATCTTATCAAAATCAAACGCAACAAGTCGTCCGTCTCGTTTTTCTATTTGGGGAATCATTTCGCGGTAGCGACGTGTTTCTTTTGAAATCGGTGCCGCTACTGCCGGAGTCTGCGTAGGTTGCACTTTCATGGAGACGGAGACTTTAGCAGTTTTGGACATAGTTTGAAAGGGCAAAAGAAATAAAAAGGTATAGGGGTATTTTACTCCCCTTCATAAAAAACACCCTGTGGACAGCGTTATTCTGTAACGCTTGGGAAATTTTTCAATACAAGCGATGTGCCGATTAGAATGGAGTGTTCGCGCGCGAAGCCGGCAACCGTTTCAAGGACATATCGCGCAGGGACCGTCGGATAAAAGACATTGGGGTATGTTTCTGGCGCAACATCCTGCTCAATCGATACAACTTGTCCTTGAGCATCTAGCCAGAAAATATCCACCGGCATGAGCATATCATTCATCCAAAAGCCGTAGAGATCATCAACAGGGAATACAAAGAGCATAGCTTCGTCCGGTGCAATACTCTCCCGACCGCCAAGGCCAAGCTCCCGCGCTGCAGTGGTTGTCGCATACTCAAGTCTCAAGGACACACCACCAAACTCTGCCGTCGCCTGTCCCTGCTCTACTGAACCAGGCGCCAACGCTGGTGTCTTATAAGTAAATAAAAGAGCTGCACCAACTACGACTACGACAAGAAGCACAATAAAGAAGTTTCGTGACATGTCCCCAATCGTACCACCTTATAGAGTCGAGTTGCAATGCTCTTGAGAGCGGTGAGATAGTAGCCTGTTCGCACACAATCCCCGCCGTTTTTAGGAGAAATTATAAACGGCGGGGGTTGCTCCATTAATGATTTATCTTTCCGTTTGGATCAATATGCGTGATACAAAAGAATTGGCTACGCTGATATCCAAAAACACGAAAAAGGTCGTTTTGTTCGACTCGAAAATGAAAATAGTATTGCTCGACAAGTTTCCCTTCAGAAGAATTCTGCTCGTGAATTAAGTCAAAATTCCCGCTATCTGACTTTTCGGTCGTTACTCCGTTTCTTCGAGGAAGACTTGTAAATTGTCCCCATGTAAGTTTTTCAATATGTTGGAGTCGCCTGAGAAACCTTGTGGCTTCTTCTCGGTTTAAACCATAGAAAGAGTATCTTCCTAGCGAACAATCGCAGATAGAAAAAATCACCTTAGATTCGGTGTATTGAAGGTCAAACTTTGTCGGCGTGTCGGGTTCGTCCATAGGCAGGGTACTCTGCCTTACTTATTTATTCAGCAGTGGAGCGTAATACTCTTTCATCGCTTTGTGCGAGATAATTTGACCCACTGATTTATTAGCCTCTTTCCACGGAGTATGAGCGTGGGTAATATCTACCAACTTACTTGCAGAATATCCGCCAAATGTTCCCCAAACTTTCTTTAGAGTTTCCTTATCATCATCAGATAGAGAGGACTCATCTTTTTCACAAATAATCGGGTTGCTTTTATTTGACCGATATTTTCGATAGACACCAGGGATAACGGGCCCATATTCCCACGCTTCGATATTGTCTGAAAAAAGCGGTTTACCGATTTTTGATAGATAGTATGCCTGCGCAAAGTAGAGCACTTTTTGGAGCTTGAGATTTGTAATACCTTCCCTTTCTTTGTTGTCGCCTACAAACGCTTGCGAAGCAAGATAGATAACGTACTTAGCGACATTCTCGGCAGTATATGGGGATTTAATAGCGCGAGTGGTCATTAGCTATAGTGTAGCAAATGACGACCGCTCGTCAAAGCCGAAAGGGGGATTACGGAACGGCAGGGATTGCTCCCTTCAGACATGTCTACTTGCTCAATCTTTTTTTGTCCTCCGGTTTTTGCAGATAATTCTTTTTTGAGACAACCGAACGCCCGAGTTCTTTTTCCAATTCCTTTCTAGCATTTCCAGCTACTCTTCCGCCTCTATTGGCATCCTGTTTAAGTTTTACTACGCCCTCGGATTTTTCTTGTCGGTGTATTTCAGTCGTTGATCTTTCACCAAGCATATTGAAAATAAGTTCGAAGTCGTCCATGTGGTCGCGCAAATTTTCGCGTGCCAATCCTTTTAACTTTTTGTATTCGCTTGGTGTAACGCCGAATGTTGCTTTCGAGATTTCAGCGGTCAAAATTTCATAATCTTTATGGTCTTTTGCTCCGCGATTTTTCCACTCGTCGGTTAACTCCTCGCGGATTGCAATGCCACGCATGCGCTTTTCTATCCAATCGTTGCTGTAGCCTTTGAGTTTGTACAGTATACGCGTCCGTTTCGTTGCCAGTTCCGGATTCTCTATCTCCTGTATTCGTTCATAACCAACCTTTGCAAGCCAGCGTTTGAACGGTTCGGCTTTAGGCGACGGTATTGACTGAATGATACGGAAAATCCCTTCGGTATTGGCACAGTTCAGCTTTTGAGGACCACCGGCTGTGAGAATAGAAAGGGGGGTGGCAATTTGCCCCCACCCTCCTGTGGATAACTCCGGATCTCTTCGGCGCATATCTTTTATATAACCGTCCGGTTGCGCCGAGTCGGTCAAGGCAACTATCACATCGGCAATGACAAACCACCATCCGCCGTTTTGCAATGTTCTTCTAATTTTCTTCCCTTTGAATAACGCTATTTTTGTGGTAATTTCGTCGGTCATAAAATCAAAGTCAGCATCTCCTCAATCTAGAATCCAATGCAATCAAGATTGCTACTGATTCATTTTTAGATTTTCGTTTGACATAGTTAAAATTGGTTATTAATTGTTCCTTACGGAGTTGCTTACAGTTTATCATCATTCGCAAAAATGCAAATCCACTGTTTTAACAGCCCATCGTCCTGCCGCTCCCCTCCTTCGCATCCTCCTACGTCAAAGACTTCGGATGGACACAGTAAAGCTGCGGACGGGCACGCATTTCATTCTTCAATGCATTCCCCCACCGCCAAAACAAAAATGCATAGGAAACGGCAGGGCTCGGTTCCGAACGGGAAGTTTCTTTTTGCGGAGGCGGTGAGATTTGAACTCACGAGACCCTTTCGAGCCTGCCACCTTTCCAAGGTGGTGCACTAGACCACTATGCGACGCCTCCTTTTTCTTTTACAAACTCATAAACCAAACTCGCGCTTGATTTCTTCTCTCTTATACCCTTTTTTGTACTCTCGTTCAAGACGTACTGATTCCATTTCAGATTCAGTCTCAATCGTCTTCAATAAAATAAATGGCATGCGATATTTTGTAGCAGACACAGCGCCACGATTATGCTCCGCTAAGCGTCTTTTGATATTATTGGTTCTCCCGATATAAAGATGATTATCTTTCAAACTCTTCAAGATATAGACGAGGTACATACTATAAATTCAAGGAGGTGCACTAGACCCCTGCCTGCCGGCAGGCAGGACTATCCGACGCCTCCGTTTATAAACTACCAACTCACAACTACCAACTTACAACAAAAAACAGAAATAATCACTTATTGAGGAGTGCCTTGACACGGTCTTTAACAGGCGGATGAGTGGCAAACAAGTTTTCAAGCCACGCTAGTTTACTCCCCTCCTGCTTACCGAAAGGCTCGTCGATAAAGAGATGCGCGGTCGCATGTGACCTATGGTGCATCGGAATATTCGCCGAGCTTATCTTCTGGAGAGCGGACGCGAGCCCTTCGGGGTAGCGCGTGAGAAGCGCGCCAGAAGCATCGGCCAAGAATTCGCGACGACGTGAGACCGCGAGTTGGATGAGCTTTGCGGCTACAGGAGCAAGCACAATGCCAACAACTGCAAGAATCATAAAAATCGCGCTCGCCTGCTTATTGTCGCTACCTCGTCCGCCACCATAAAATGACATGCGCAAAAAGATATCCGCAACAATAGCCACAAAACCGGCGAGGACCACTGCGATGGTCATAAGGAGTATGTCGCGATTCTTGATATGCGAGAGCTCGTGCGCAATGACGCCCTCAAGCTCGGGCCGAGAGAGCATGGCGAGCAGGCCCGTCGTCGCACACACAACTGCATGATTCTCGTCGCGACCGGTCGCAAAGGCGTTTGGCGACGGGTCGTCTATCACATAGAGCTTCGGCTTCGGCAAACCGGCCGTAATCGCAAGGTTCTCGGTGACGGTGTAGAGATCAAAGAATTCTTCACGAGTTGCCGGGCGTGCATGACTCATCGAGAGCACAAGCTTGTCGGAGTACCAGTAGGCGTAAAAGTTTGTCGCGACGGCGATAAAGACCGCAATGTAGAGAATCGCAGGATTGCCGTAGTACCAGGAAATCGCGTATCCAACCGCAATAACGACGACCAAGAATCCAAGCACCAGCACCCAGGTGCGATGGATATTACTTGAGCGTTGTTCGTAGAGGTTCATGTTTTTATACCGATACCACCCTGTCTCGCCCTTCATCCTTTGCTCGGTTTAGGGCAGTGTCGGCCAGATTATATAACTCTTTTGTATCGGTTGAATTTTCTGATGAAGCTATACCGAAACTAGCAGTAATTGATAGTCCATCATATCCGTCAAATGTTAACTTCTTAATTTCATTCTTAAGATCCTCGGCATGTTTCGCAGCACCTTGCGCGTTTGTTCCACGCATAATAATAGCGAATTCCTCTCCGCCAATGCGACCAATGGTATCTGACTTTCGAATCAACCGGCGAAAAAGCGCGGTAATCTTTTGAAGTACTGCATCTCCTCCTTGGTGACCAAAGTCCGTATTGACTTGCTTGAAATGATCAAGGTCTATCATGACAAGTGCGACTCTCATTTCATGACGCTTTACCAAGGCGAGCGTGTGATCAAGCTCTTCTTGAAAAGCGGGCTTGTTAACAAATCCTGTAAATGGATCTGTGCCGACTAATTCCCTCTGGGCATAGTCGTAGTAATCGTCTGCTTCCCTTCTCTCCTGGACCACCGCTCGTTCAAGCTCTCTCTTTTCACTTTCAAGCATTTCAATCCTCTTTTTCAGGCTCTCCGGACTTTCTTCAGCCGTCGATGCTTCTCCCATAACACTAGAACCGCACTTTCACCGGTTCATTAGCAGCTGCATCGGCGGCCGCGAGCTCGAAGAGGTCCATCGGCTTGAAACCAAACGAAGAAGCGATGATGTTGCCGGGGAACGACTGTTCTGCAGTATTGAGGGCCATCACGCTTGTATTATAGAAGCGGCGAGAAGCCTGAATCTTGTCCTCGGTGTCGCCAAGCTCTTTTTGAAGCTGCAGAAAGTTCTGATTCGCTTTGAGATCCGGATACGCCTCGGAGACGGCAAAGAGAGACTTCAGAGCGCCAGTGAGCATGTTCTCCGTCTGTGCTTGTGCAGCAGGATCCGAGTTCGGAGCGCCCATCGCAGCCACGCGCGCTTTTGTCACATTTTCAAAAACACTGCTCTCATGTTTTGCGTACCCTTTCACGGTCTCCATGAGATTGGGGATGAGGTCGTAACGGCGTTTCAATTGTACTTGTATATCGGCCCACGCCTCCTTCGCCTGCATGACCAATGCGACAAGGCTGTTATAAGCATATATTGCCCAAAGAATGACGACTGCGATAACTATAAGAATGATGGTGGTTGTAGACATAGACGAAGTATACACCACCCATGGTATGATTCAAGTCAATTAACGTAATGTATATAAAAATATGAATATGAATCCTATCGGTGTCGTTATCGTGCTCGGTATTATCATCGCCGGCGGTTGGTATTTCTTCGGAGGGAAGACAGCAAATGCACCAGCACCGGAGACAGCCGTTACCGATCAGACACCCGTCATTGACGGTTCCGTCCCGGAGATGGTTGTGGAAGACGGACCCCCTACGGATGTAATCGTTGAATATACTGACGCGGGCTTCTCGCCTGCAAGTGTGACGATCCCTCTCGGCACCTATATCGTGTTCGTGAATCAGAGCTCGAAGAATATGTGGGTCGCTTCAGCGATGCATCCGACACATACCGTCTACAGCGGCACCCCGTTGAGCCAACATTGTCCGGATACGACAGGCACCGCATTTGACGAATGTAAGGGAGATGCGCCTGGGAGCTCGTATTCATTCAAGTTCAACAAGGAAGGCACCTGGAAATATCACGATCACATCGACGCAACTAGATTTGGATCGGTTGTTGTTACCGTTGCCGCGATGCTCTAGTGCACTGCACGAGCGACTGATTTCACCACACGCGGGTCAAGCATGTCGGGGATTATCTTGAGCGCCGTCGGCTTCGAAACGAGCGCTGCGAGCGCGCGAGCGGCGCGGAGCTTTGTCTCTTGTGTGATTTTCTTCACTCCTTTGTCGAGCGCACCACGGAAAATACCGGGAAATACCAGTGAATTATTGATCTGATTGGGGAAATCAGAGCGCCCGGTCGCAATGACCAGTGCGCCTGCTTTCTTCGCTTCGTCAGGCAGAATCTCTGGGTCAGGATTCGCGAGAGCGAAGACAATACTGCGTGATGCCATACTCGTAACGTGTTCAGTTTTGAGAAGTCCTTTACCCGAGACGCCGATGAATACATCGGCGTCTCGCATCGCTTCAGCAAGACTCCCCTTCACTTTCTGTGGATTAGTAAAAGCAGCGAGTTCGGCTTTTTGTGGAGTCATATCAGGCCGGCCAGCATAAATCGTGCCTGCACGATCGAGCATGATGATGTGCTTTGCACCAGCAGCAGAAAGAAGCTTCGCGGTCGCGGTGCCGGCTGCGCCGGCACCGCTTATCACAACTTTCAATTTCTTGAAATCCTTTTTCACCACTTTCGCAGCATTGATAAGCCCCGCGAGTACGACGATAGCAGTACCATGCTGATCGTCATGCATCACGGGAATATCAAGTGCTTCGATAAGTCGCTTCTCGATATCGAAACATTTCGGCGCTGCGATGTCTTCGAGATTTATTCCACCAAAAGCAGGCGCAATCGCTTTTATCGTCGCAACTATCTTGTCCGGGTCCTGGGTATCAAGCACGATCGGCCACGCATCCACGCCTGCTTTTTCCTTAAATATCAGCGCCTTCCCTTCCATCACCGGCAGGGCGCCATACGGACCGATGTTCCCGAGACCGAGTACCGCCGAGCCGTCTGAAATAATCGCGACGCTGTTTTTCTTCACCGACATGAGTCGTGCATCTTCTGGGTGCTTCGCGAGATGGAGCGACGCCGTGCCCACCCCTGGCGTGTACCAGAGTGAAAAATCTTTTTTCTCTTTTAATTTCACGCGCCCTTTCGTCTCCACCCGCGCGCCCTGTTTCTTGTACGCCGCCAGTATCTTTTTAGTATCCATAGACCACTTAGTATACTCCCTCATGTTAAAATCAACCGCCCATCCAACATAAGGGACGACCGTTCCTTATGTTGGATACTTATGCGAGAGGCAAGCTGAAATGTTCGCGCAGATGCTTGTCACGTTCGAGCTGTTCGACGACCATGTAGAGTACGTCGAAACCGATCCGGAAGTGCGCCTTCGCAAGTGCGATGATGTCTTCACAGTCGTATGGGTAGATCCATACGCTGTCTTGAAGACGCACGAGCCCAAATTCCTGCATAAACGCACGCAACAAATTGCGTACTCTGCGACGTCGCTCCGGGATGTCGAAGAGTACTACACGCCAGCGACCATCCCAGCGTTTCGGCTTTTGTTCATTTTTCTCCCGAAGAGATTCAAGCTCCAACATCCGTTCCCCGGTCTCAGTCGCACGCGCGTACCGCTTACCGTCTCGTTCTTCAAACGTAATCAGACCTTGTCCGGCGAGGCGGCGCAGAGCTGAATTCGCCTGGTATCTGAAACGTGCATCGTTCTTCCGATTTAGAAGATATTTGAGAATTTTATTGAAATTCGGCACCGCGCCAGTGGCGACCATAACGCCTCCAACCGCTGCGATCAATATCGCTTTTTGGAATGTGCGCAGCCGCCTGACTTTTCTTGCTTTCTTTTCAACAACACCCATTCTCGTTATTTTCACATATACCACCATCAAACATAAGGGACGACCGTCTCTTATTGTGGATAGTACGTACGTACTCATCCATAACAAAATGGGTATACTAAACAGTATGGATGCGGGTGATCTCATCGAGAAATACTTCACTCGGCTCAAGCCGGAGCAGAAACGGGCGTTGCGGAAGCTCGGCATACGGACCATCCGCGACCTTCTGTATCACTTCCCTGCCCGGTATGAATCGAGCGGAGACGTCGGAACGATTGCAGGAGTTACCGCTGGTGCAGAGGTGACACTCTACGGCACTGTGCGTAAACCGGACATCCGGAGGACGTGGAAAAGTCGCAGACCGATCGCCGAAGCATTTCTTGAAGACGCATCGGGAAAAATAAAAATGATGTGGTTCAGTCAGCCCTATATCGCGAAAACACTCCACGACGGTATGGTCGTGAAAGTGAGCGGGCGCGTCGCAGGTACCGGCGCGAAGGTGTATCTGGCGAATCCGACTATTGATAAATCACCGGTCGCGCCCGACGCGGTACACGACTCGCTCTTTCGCCAAGGGGAGTCCTTGGCAACAGAGTTGTATCCCATTTATCCAGAGAGTCAGGGAGTCTCGTCGCTTTGGCTGATGCATGCGATACGAAAAGTGTTTGAAACAAACGCACACGAACATATCGAAGACCCCATTCCTTCTGAAATACTTGCACGCTACAAACTTCCTTCACTTTCTTCTGCCTTCGTTTTCATTCATGCGCCGAAAAAATTGTCCGATGCGACCGTAGCACGCAAACGTTTTGCTTTTGAAGAAGTGTTTGCGCTCCAAATCGTGATGCAACAGCGTCGCCAAACACTCCTTTCTGAAAAGGCATTGCCCGTCGCGGTAAATCGAGAAGCACTTACAGACTTCATTGCGTCATTTCCCTTCCCGGCGACAAAGGCGCAGATGCGTGCGATTGACGCTATTGTCGCCGACTTCGAGAAACCCCACCCAATGCTCCGGCTCCTCGAGGGTGATGTAGGGAGCGGTAAGACCGCGGTCGCCGCCGCGACCGCGTATCTCGTCGCGACATCGCTCCCCAAAGGCAGAATCGCCGGTACGCTTCAAGTCGCCTACCTCTGCCCCACCGAGATACTCGCGAAGCAGCATTTCTCGACTTTTGTTTCCTACTTCCGCGACCACCCCATCCCTATCGGACTCATTATGGGGAGTGAGTGTCGCAAGTTCCCCTCAAAAGTGCGCTATGAAGAATCTACCAAGCTCTCCCGAGCCGCATTTAAGAAAATGGCGGCGAACGGCGAGATACCAATCGTCATCGGCACGCACGCGCTCGTCGAGAAGTCACTGTCATTTAAATATTTTGCCTACGCTATCATCGACGAACAACACCGCTTCGGCACCTCGCACCGGCAAAAACTCGCGACGAAAAACGATATCGTACCGCATCTCCTCTCGATGACGGCGACACCCATTCCGCGCACACTCGCACTCACCCTTTATGGTGACCTTGATCTGACACTCCTCGACGAAATGCCAATCGGGAGAAAATCGGTGATAACCGAGGTGTTGGGCCCGAAGGAACGAGAGAAAGCATATGAACGCGTGCGCGCCGAGCTCGCCCTCGGTCACCAAGCATATGTCATCTGCCCGCGCATTGACCTGCCTGCGCAGGCAGGCGAGCCAAACTATAATCCGCTTGCACTTGAAGCCAAGTCGGTTAAAGCCGAAGCGGCACGTCTCAAGAAATCAGTCTTCCCGAGAGCAAACATCGGTATTCTCCACAGCAAGATGACACCGGCGGATAAAGAAGAGACCATGAAGAAATTCGAGCAGGGCAAGACAAACATTCTCGTCGCGACGTCTGTCGTCGAGGTGGGAGTGAATGTGCCAAATGCAACCGTCATACTCATCGAGGGTGCCGAACGCTTCGGGCTCGCGCAGCTGCATCAGCTCCGTGGTCGTGTCCTGCGTTCGACTCATCAGTCGTACTGCTTCGCGCTGCCTGAATCCTCTGGCGAGACGACGCGGGAACGAATGAAAGCATTTATGAGTGCAAAGAACGGCTTTGAGCTCGCCGAATACGACCTCGCGCTCCGCGGCGCGGGCGAGCTCGCAGGCGGCAAACAATGGGGCGTTTCCGACATCGCAATGGAAGCGCTCAAAAATATCAAACTCGTCGAGGCTGCTCGTACTGAAGCCGCCGCGCTCGTCGAGCGCGACCCCACATTAAAAAACCATCCCGCCCTCTCCCTCCGCGCCCAGACCGCCAATCGAGAAATGCACTTAGAATAGCAGATATTGACTTTCTATTGCTAGTATGCTACGATTTTAATTGGGTTCTTTCCTTGCGCGAGGATTTCGCGTGGCTCATTTCAGGAGGAAGAGATGTTGTTATTTCTAGTCCGACTCCTCAAGGAGCCCGGCTCGGTATTGCGGCGACTATTCCAGTGTTTCTTTGTTTGGGGTCAACCGACTCCAAAGGGTAATCCGAAAGACGCACAACTCATTGTCGTTCAAGCGATGTCAGACTGCGAGGGGGATGTGTCGAGTCAAACGAATCTCAGCTTGGCCAGCTATGCCCTGAGGTATTATGAAAGATTTGGTACGCCAATCTTTCCCCAAGCAGAAGTTGGGAGGATTATTGAAGGGCAACACACCCCAATTGTCGGGGAGACAGCGTTTTGCAGTACGGTCGATCTTTGGTCTGATGAATACATCAGGTCCGATGAAGTCGCTCGACTGCAGAAGCATCTCTGTGACGAAACGGGGTGGACACGAGTGCTTGTTGTCGCTTCGTATCCTCACGCACATCGGGCATGTTGGATCTACGAGCGCCTGGGGTTCGAGGTAATCATTCCACCCGCCCTGCCCAAAATGCAATTCGAAAAGGAGTTCAGCCAAAGGCGTTGGCGCAAACCAATCAGCGCGTATCCATACGAGCTACTCGCTCGGCTGTTCTTTCTCTATAAGGGGCTCATTTAAGCGCACGACCAAAAGGTACGGCGCTTTCCCTTTTATGCAGAATTCAATGCTATCACGTTCGAGCTGGCGACAAATAGATGCATTTGGAGTAATTGCTGTTTATTAAAATAAACCCTCCATATTAACAACGAGTACTTTTGGTCGAATACTAAAAGCTCGACACATCATGAGTCTCGTATTCCCACTAACCAAATGTAATCCGCTTTTAGTTTTTACTATGATAGGAGCATCAATTGCTTTTCCCGATTCAAATGCCTTCCGTAACGCTTGCCAATCTCTATCTGCGTTAGTTGCAGCGTTATAATGCTGCACATGGCCTGTTACCGTAACCCAATCGCCCGCGAGAATGTTATATGAGTCGGTGTTTTCCAGTGTTCTCCACGCATCCTCGGTTAAAGTCTCTATTTCTGTTTTCGAAGCTATTCTTTGAAAAGCTTCTATAAACTTTTCTTTGTTATTGGGAGCATATAGATCGGCAACGCGCTCGATTTCTCCGATTTCTGCTAGTAAATTCGGAAAAGTGAAATGTTCGTACGGAGCCTGTTCTGCCTCGAAATGAGAAGATTCCATCCCTTTCATATCCTGAAATATAGCAGATTGGTGCGCCCGGAGGGACTCGGACCCCCAACAAGCCGCGTATAAGGCGGATACTCTACCATTGAGTTACGGGCGCGTACCTTCTATGGAATCATACCCTGTCCTTTGGAGCAAATTCACCGCGAATGTAATCTAGCGCCATAAGCACATATTCTGATATATCGCGGTTATGGTAGAGCACATTACAAGTGCCGTGTGTGAATTTCTGTTTGTAGGAAAGTCCGATTCTGTTTGAGGTTTTTATATATGGTTTCGTAAATGAGGTCAGAGGTAAGTCGAGTACTTTTGACCAGTAACGTAGTTCCTTTTTGATGTCCATATCAGCGTATAAGTGTATGTGAACGCGAAGGCGATTTTTTGAGACGCCGAGCGCTTGTAGCCAATGTATGAAGAAATAAAGCATGGCTGGATCAGTATTTGAAACTGAAGTACAAGTAAACATTGTCTTTCCTCCTTCGCCCCAATATAAGAAAAGCCCAGCAATAAGAAGCTCTCTTTTGTTCAGAGTTCCTATGTCTTTTGTCGCGTGTTTCCGAACTTCTGCCCACCGATCTTCGCGCTTACGACGCATGGTATTACTGAAGCGTTCAATACGGACTACATTATGATCACGAAGTTCTCGCAATCGTTTCTCTGGAAGCGGCATATCGTGTAACCAGAGACTCAAAGAGCTTTTGCTTACTTTGATTTTCTCTTTTATCTGACTGTAGCTCGCGCCTTCTTTGCGCATCTTAATTGCTTCTGATTTCTTTTCGCGAAGTGCCATAAATGAACCTTTATATACAAAGTATACAACCCACATTCAACAGGTCGTGAACTGACTGTGGAAAACCTTATGCGATATCGCCGGTGGGGCCTAGAGCAATGATGATACCCTCCTCTTCCTTCTTTTTTGGCGTGATGCCGTTGGCGATAAGGATTTTTTCAAATTCACTGCGTTCAATAGTCTCTTTTTCGATAAGCTCTTTCGCGATAGCGTCGAGCGCGCCGCGATGTTCGCTGATCACTTTCTTCGCGCGCGCCTTTGCCTCTTCAATAATCTGGGAAACTTCGGCGTCAATTTGCATCGCAACATGTTCCGAGTATGGCTCGTTACCGAGTTGCCGCTCACCGAAGGCGATTGGCCCAAGCTTGTTGCTCATTCCGTAGCGCGTTATCATTTCGCGCGCAAGTGCGGTGATGACCATCAAGTCATTACTGGGCCCTGTCGTCACATCGTCAAAGAGCATCTCTTCTGCCACGTAGCCGCCGAGTGTTGCGGCGATGTCATCGAGGAATTGTTTCTTCGATTGCATCTTCCGGTCTTCAAACGGGAGCTTGAGTGTGTATCCGGCCGCGCGCCCGCGACTGATGATGGAAATTTTGTGCACCGGATCAGCATGTTCGAGGATTGAAGAGACGAGCGCATGACCAGCCTCGTGATAGCTGGTAATTTCTTTTTCCTTCTTTGAGAGCAAGTGCGACTTCCGCTCTGGGCCAAGCATCACTTTTTCAATCGAGCGTATCAAATCATATTGCGTGACTTCTTTTCGGCTCTCGCGCGCGGCGAGTATCGCGCCCTCATTCATAAGTGAGTAGAGCTCGGCGCCCGAGAAGCCCGGCGTACGTTCGGCGATGACGGCGAGCGCCACGTCGGGCCCAAGCGGTTTCTGTCGTGCATGGATTTTAAGAATCTCTTCGCGGTCGCGGCGGTCGGGGAGGTCGATAGTCACGCGACGATCAAAGCGGCCGGGACGCAAGAGCGCAGGGTCGAGCACGTCGGGTCTGTTCGTCGCCGCCATCACCACCACCTTTTCAGTTGGTTCAAAGCCGTCCATCTCGACGAGGATTTGATTGAGCGTCTGCTCACGTTCGTCGTTGCCGCCGCCCACGCCCGCACCGCGCACGCGCCCGACCGCGTCGATCTCGTCGACGAAGATGATCGCGGGCGCGGCCTTCTTTGCGAGCTGGAAGAGGTCACGCACACGCGAGGCGCCGACGCCGACAAACATTTCGACGAATTCAGAACCGCTAATTGAGAAGAACGGCACGCCCGCTTCGCCCGCGACCGCGCGCGCAAGGAGCGTCTTTCCTGTCCCTGGCGCGCCCATGAGGATGATGCCCTTCGGGATGCGCGCACCGATATCGAGAAACTTCTTCGGGCTCTTGAGGAAGTCGACAATCTCGAGTAATTCTTCCTTTGCCTCCCGCGCGCCAGCGACGTCCGCAAACGTCACGCGTTGCGAAGAATCAGCAGGATCGATAACGCGCGCCTTTGATTGGCCAAAACTAAATGCCTGCATGCCCGCCCCTTTTACTTGGCGCGTGAGAAACCAGAAGAGAAATGCGATAAAGAAGAGTGGGATCAAAACTGGCGCGAGCGTGAGGAACCAGAACTGGAATCCTGATTGTCCTTGTATTGCGATAGAGACTTTCGCGAGCTGGGCAGGTGTCACACCATACGTCGCAAGCGTTTCTGGGAGACCAGAAGAGGGATCTTTGCGCGAGACTTTCTCTGATTCATCGGCATATTTGAGGTTCAGCGAGTCACCATTGACCGTAATCGTTTGTATCTTCCCCGCGGCAACATCAGCCGCAACGGCAGAAAGCGGAACATCGGTCGCCTCTTGGAAAAGACTCGAGACAAGCGAGTATCCGCTCATGAGGAGTAGGAATATAAGAACCGTTGTGACAAGATTGCCGAAGAATGAAGGGCCGCCAAGCAGCATGCGCCAGCCCCGCTCCTTCGGAGCGGGCTTTCCATTTCCAACAGATTTCCCTTTCGGTTTCTTCGGAGCTACAGCCATGAAAGGTACTATACCCTAGCACTCACTTTTTAGTAAGTAAAATTCTGTAGCGTAATGAAATAGAAAAGCCCCACGGTGTGAAGCGGGGCTTCTCTTGTGGGGCTGCTTGATTCAGCGGGTAATCAGAAGCGAGTAACTGTTCGCGGAGCGATTGACCTCGAGTCGAACAACTCGAGCTTTGCTCCTCCTGTCCTCACCCTCGAGAGGAACGTGCTCCCCGACTTTCAACATCTTGATAAGCGCACCAAAGAGTCTGTTCTGGAAATATACCGGCCGACGAAGTATTTCCCCCATCAGGATAGGCGCCGTCGACTCGACGTAGACCACAGCGTCGCCCACGTCATATTCAAAGAATTGGGAATCCCCCAAATCGCCAGGATGAGCGCTCCCATTCCCCACAAGAACATCCACTATTTTCATCGTCTTCTCCTTGTCACTCCGAGAATCGTAAGGTGTGCACCCGTCACCTCTCTCGGCAGTAAGGAACATGAGTGCAAAAGAATAATACACTATTCTAGAATATTGTCCATGGTGGT
>JBBUDY010000014.1:0-3190 GCA_038057055.1 Patescibacteria group bacterium
CCGATGCCCACATTCCCTCCGGTGGTGGCAAGGTACGTAGTGTTGGTGGTGGTGAGTTGGGTGGTGGTGGCATTCCCCGTGACGGTGAGGAGATTGGTTGCGGTGTTCCAGAGGAAGTTGGCGGAGTCAGCGAGAGAACCGCCGGTGGTGATGAAAGGGATGCGACCGCTCGTGAGATTCGAGATGGCGAAACTGGTAGTGGTGGCGTTTGTGCTTGTCGCATTCACCATCGTGAGGTTGGTGATGGTGCTTGAGGCATTGTTTGCGAGAATGCCGCCTTGGAAGATGGAGGAGAGAGTGGTGGAGGTGGCGACGAAGTTGGCGGCATCAACGAGACCGGTGAAGTGACCGAGGCCACTGACGTCGAGTTTGTATGTTGGTGATGCAACACCGATGCCGACGTTGCCATCGTTGGTGAGGGTAACTGCTGCGGGCGTGCTCGTTGCATACGCATCAGTGGAGGTGCCGATGTAGAGGTTGCCACCCATCGAAGAGAAAAGCCAATGCTTCTGGTTCGCGACCGCGCTCGCGTCTGAAAGCGCGAGTGACGGCCGCGTGCCGGCGATTTGGAGATTCCACTGCGGAGTGGAAGTGCCAATACCGACCTTGCCGTTGTAGAGCGCAGAGAGGATTGGTGCGGTGCCGGTGGCGTTGTTGAGAGCAAAGATGGAATAGTTTTGTGCTTGCGAGGTGGTGGCGTTTAGAGTGAAGTTGCCGTTCACTCCGAGGCCACCCTGCATCATTGCGTTCCCTGTCACTTCAAGGGTGCCGTTACTGAAGATGTTTCCGGCGAAGATGGAGCCGCCAGTGGAGCCTCCACTGCCGTTCGTGTTCACATCATTCAATGAGCCACCGGCGAGCCCGAGCAAATCAAGATTGCCATTAATCATCACTCTTTGGAGCGGAGCATACTGCACGACATTGTGTGTCGTGCTATTCCCGCCGAGCACATATACATACCCGTTTGCGACAACAGAAGATGCAGAATCTTGTCCTGTCGCGAGCGTGGTGGTAGTCTGCCAACTCCCGAGTGTGCCGTTGTTGTTTAACTTTGCATATTGGATGATGACTTGATTGCTCGACCCGCCGATTGCATACACATATCCATTGGCGACGGCGGAAGTGTGGAATTGTTGCGTCGCTCCGAGAGGAGTAGTAGTCGCCCAAGTGCCAACGGTCCCATCCGAGTTTAACTTGGCATACGAAACAGTGGTTGTTGCAGCGAGATCAGGTCCAGTTCCACCAAGTGCATATACGTACCCATTTGCGACGACAGAGGTGT
Organism: Patescibacteria group bacterium; assembly: GCA_038057055.1. GTDB lineage: Bacteria > Patescibacteriota > Minisyncoccia > Phycocordibacterales > Phycocordibacteraceae > C7867-001. Next base: position 1,283 of record JBBUDY010000014.1, read on the forward strand.
GGCTATATACTCCTCCATTCAAAAGAGAGTTCGCAGCGGTTTGCCACTGTCCTAGTGTGCCATCGGCGTTTAGCTTGGCGTACTGCACCAGCGTTTGAGTCCCGTCATCTCCGCCGATGACATATACATAGCCGTTCGCAACGACGGTGGAATGTTTATTCTCTCCTGTTGCCAGGGGGGTGGTGCTCGCCCAAGCACCGAGCGTGCCATTGCTGTTTATCTTTGCAAATTGTACGAGAGTCGGACTGGTACCGCCGAGTGTGTACACATACCCATTTGCGACGACCGATGTATGGAATCGTGTCGCCGCGACAAGAGGCGTCGTACTTGCCCAGGTACCCACTGTGCCGTCGGCATTTAACTTCGCAAATTGCACGTTCCTTTGCGGAGTGGTACCAACGCTCCCGCCGATGACATATACATAGCCGTTCGCAATGATAGAAGAGTGCCAGAGTACGCCGGTCGCAAGAGAGGTGGTCGTGTTCCATTGCCCGACTCCCCCATTGCCGGTGAATACGGCGATGGCATTCCCCGGGTTCGTACTCGTCGCCTGGTTCACTGTGAAGTTGTAAAGCGGCGAGGTGGTGCCGATGCCGACATACCCGCTGTTTGCAACGATGAAGTTGGTCGCGGTTGATGAGCCAACGACAAATTGTGGCGCACCGTTTGCAAGTGCATTACCATTGACTGACAGAAGTCCCCACGGGCTCGTGGTGCCGATGCCGACGGAGCCGTTGGTGGTGAAGTTGCCATTGCTGGTGGTCGTTGCATTCCCCCCCACCCAGAGATTAGAGGAAACCGAGAGGTTGGTAGTGGAGGCGTTCGTGAGTGTGATGCCGCCAGAGACGGTGAGTGTGCCGGTGGCAGTAATGTTGGCGGCAGTGAGATTGCCGGAGAAGTATCCATTACCGTGGACGGAGAGATTTGTAAACGGAGAGGTGGTGCCGATGCCGACGTTCCCACCGGTAGTGGCAAGATACGCGGAGTTGGTGGTGGTGAGCTGCGTGGTGGAGGCGTTGCCCGTAACGGTGAAGAGGTTAGTGGCGGTGTTCCAGAGGAAGTTGGCGGAGTCGGCAAGGGAACCGCCGGTCGTGATGAAGGGGATGCGACCACTCGTGAGATTTGAGATGGCGAGTGCGGTAGTGGTAGCACCGGTGAAGACTGCGTTGGTGGAGAAAAGACTGGTCGAGGTGGCATTCGTGCTTGTGGCGTTTATGATTGAAAGGTTGGTGATGGTGCTTGAGGCATTGTTCACGAGGATGCCACCCTGGAAGATGGAATTGATGGTGGTGGAGGTGGCGACGAAGTTGGCGGCATCGACAAGACCGGTGAAGTGACCGAGCCCACTGACGTCGAGTTTGTAGGTGGGAGTGGTAACGCCGACGCCCACTGAACCGTTGGTGGTAAAATTGCCATCACTTGTGGTGGTGGCATTGCCACCAACCCAGAAGTTGTTTGATATGGAGAGGTTGGTGGTGGAGGCGTTGCCGGTGACGGTGAAGAGATTGGTGGCGTTGTTCCAGAGGAAGTTACCGGAGTCAGCAAGAGAACCGCCGGTGGTGATGAAGGGAATGCGGCCGCTCGTGAGGTTGGAGACGGCAAGCGAGGTGGTAGTTGCACCAGTGAAGACAGCGTTGGTGGAAAAGAGATTGGTCGAGGTCGCATTCGTACTGGTGGCATTCACCATTGTGAGATTGGTAATGGTGCTTGAGGCATTGTTTGCGAGGATGCCGCCCGTGAGTGTAGAGAGGCCGGTGATTGAAAGCGTACCGGTCGCAGTGATGTTTGCGGCAGTGAGGTTGCCGGAGAAGAGACCATTGCCGTGGACCGAGAGGAGTTGTGAGGGAGAGGTGGTGCCGATGCCGACATTCCCTCCCAAGAACTGCGCCGCATAGTTGTTGGTGGCAC
>JBBUDY010000015.1:0-1786 GCA_038057055.1 Patescibacteria group bacterium
GCACCTTCCGCGTCGCAAGTGGCTCCGGCAAAGTCTGGTATCTCGTCGTCGCTGGCGGTGGTGGAGGTGGTTCATCGTCTGCTAATTCTGTCGCGGCCGGTGGTGGGGCTGGTGGATACCGCACTAATGGCACTTATGACTTTGCTGTCACCGCTCAGGGATACACGGTCACAATCGGAGCAGGAGGAGCTGCTGATACAAACGGTGGTGATTCAGTATTTTCTAGCATTACTTCAACTGGCGGTGGACAGGGCGGCGGCCCGCTTGACGATGACGGTGATGTAGGGGGATCAGGTGGAGGTGCTTCGATTTCGGGTGGTACAGGTACACTCGCCGGCTCTGCCGGTACGGCTGGTCAAGGCAGTGCTGGCGGCTCATCAGATCACGTATCAGGCTCCTGTGCTGCTGGCGGTGGCGGTGGCGGAGCCAGTGCTGTAGGGGCAAACGGCATTGCATCATGCCCAAATCCCGTTGGAGGTAATGGCGGGGCTGGCTCGGCATCGTCCATTACTGGCAGTAGCGTAACAAGAGGCGGTGGCGGAGGAGGGGGAGGTGGTGGAGGTACACCTACTGGCGGTACAGGTGGCTCTGGTGGTGGTGGGGCTGGTGGGGCTGGTGCTTCGGTCGGCACTGCTGGAACTGCTAATACAGGCGGCGGTGGCGGCGGTGGTGGTTTATCCGCTGGCGGAGCAGGCGGCTCCGGCATCGTGATTATCCGCTACGCACTCGCGACAAATAAAATCGCGACGTACCCGACCGGGACAGCGCCCTCGACTATCACTGCCACCGGCGGCACCATTTCTACCGTCGTACAAAACGGCGTTACCTACAAGGTGCACACCTTCACCACCACCGGTTCCAACACCTTCCGCGTAAAGAGTGGAAGTGGCAAGGTTCAGTATCTCGTCGTAGCCGGCGGCGGCGGAGGAGGCGGCGCTAGATTATTCGGTTCTGGCGGCGGCGGAGCCGGCGGGTATCTCTCGAATGGTACTTACAATTATGCCGTGAGCGCGGGAAGTTATACTGTAACTGTCGGTTCTGGTGGTGGTGGAGGTGTTGAGGGTTCTTCAGATGCTACTGCGACGAAGGGAACGAACGGGTCAGGTTCCACATTTGATACGGTCACAGCAACAGGCGGCGGAGGCGGCGGCGGGAGCAACGGTACCGAAACAATACTTAACGGTGTCGCCGGTGGTAGCGGCGGTGGCGGCGGAGCATGGGGGAGTAGCGGCACGGGGGCGTCCGGGACCAGCGGTCAAGGTTCGGCTGGCGGGAATGGACGAGGGAATGCCGGAGGCTCTGCGGCCGGCGGTGGCGGCGGCGGAACAAGCGCTGTTGGAGCTAATGCCACGATATCATCTGGTGGGAACGGTGGTACAGGTATCGCTTCGTCGATAACGGGGCCATCTGTGACATACGCTGTCGGCGGCGGCGGCGGCGCAAGCGGCACAGCTACATTTGGTACTGGTAGCGCTGATGGAGGAGGTAATGGTAATCAGGGTAGCGGGAACGGTGTTGATGGTACCACTAACCGCGGCAATGGCGGTGGTGGAACCGGGGTTGGCAACGGCGGCAACGGCGGCTCCGGAATTGTCATAATCAGATATGCCTCCGGCTCGAAGACGATTTCAACCGCGACGCCGGGAGCGATTGTCGCGACCGGCGGGACCATCACGACCTTGGTGCAAAACGGCGTCGCGTATCGCGTCCACACCTTTGCTACCTCAACTCCCTCTCAAACATTTTTCACCGTTACAAAAGGTAGCGGCAAGGTCTGGTATCTCGT
>JBBUDY010000016.1:0-1793 GCA_038057055.1 Patescibacteria group bacterium
TTTTTTCTTCAAATACCCGACATCCAGAGCGCGCATGTGAAAGACGAGTGCAACCGACGGAACGGTGAGTCCATTCCCTTTTGTTTGCTCAATGAGATGCGTATACGGGAACCGCAATGCCGTCATGTTTGAAGTGCAGGGGATGACGGTCACAATTGTTTTCGTCATCCGTGCAATAACTACCGCTGGACGTATGCCACTTTGTTCGTGTGTACTCAATTCTGGAATATGCACAATCCACACATCCCCCGGCTTCATGATGGTCAGAATTTATATTTCTGCATTGTCCTTGCAGATAGCACATCCCATATCTGTAATTCGCGCGACAACGCCGCTACATCTGACATGTTCCAAAGGTATGTCGAGATTGCGCGACTCACAACCTCGCGCTCGGAAAAACCGAGTTTTTTTGAAGCGATTCCAACTCGCCGTTGCAATTTTTTGTCTAATAGTTCCATGAGTCGTATCATAGCATAACTTGAATTTTCAGAACACTGCTTACTGCCGGAGGCCGAGGCCTTTTTTGAGGAAATACATATTGACGCCAAGAAGAATGAGGGTGAGGACGAGCAGGACAGCGATGCAGACATAGATGGAGACATCGCTTGTGCCAAGGAAACCGTAGCGGAAACCGTTGATGATGTAGAAAATGGGGTTCCCGAGCGACACCGTCTGCCAGAAGGGCGGGAGTGAGTGGATGGAGTAGAACACCCCGCCGAGGTACACGAGCGGCGTGAGCACGAAGGTCGGCACGATGGAGATACCATCGAACGTTTTTGCATAGATACCGTTGATGAGCCCCGCGAGTGCGAAGACGAGGCTCGAGAGAAAGAGAAAAAGGAGTACGACAAGCGGATGCGCGATTGAAGGGAGCGCGAAGAAGAGTGAGACAATAAGCACCAAGATGCCAATCATCATTCCACGCACGACTCCGCTCGCGACGAATCCGGCGATAATGACAGAGGGCGGCGTCGGCGAGACGAGAATCTCGTCAATGTTGCGTGAGAAGAACTTGGCCTGGAAGAAGGTCGTCGCGACATCCATAAACGAGTTGGTGATGACCGAGAGCATCACGAGTCCGGGGACGACAAAGAGGATGTACGGCACGCCGTTTAGCTCGCCAATCCTCGACCCGAGGATGTTGCCGAAGACCGCGAAGTAGAGCACCGAGGTGACAATCGAGGGGAGAAGCGTCTGCGACCAGATGCGGAAAATGCGTACCACCCCCTTCCTAAGGATGGTGTAGAAGGAGATGAGTTGTTTCTCGACGGGCATATTTAAGAATTGCTTGTGAGCTTCACAAAAATGTCTTCAAGCTTCCCGCCGCCATAGCCACTTGACGTACCGTCATGCAGCGCAAGGATTTCTGCCATTGTCCCATTTGCAACAATCTCGCCCTTGTTGATGATGGCGACATGCTTGGCAAGTCGTTCGGCTTCTTCGAGATAGTGCGTCGTGAGTAAAATAGTAATTCCCTGCTTCGTGAGCGTGGTGAGGTAATCCCACATGCTGCGGCGAAGCTCGACATCGACACCCGCGGTTGGCTCGTCGAGAATCAGGAACTTCGGCTCATGGATAAGCGCACGAGCGATCATCAAACGTCGCTTCATCCCGCCTGAGAGCTTCCAGCCGGTCTGGTCTATCTTATCGCCGAGACCGAGATCAGTGAGTATCTGCTTCGCACGCGGTATCGCGATCGAACGCGGGATGCCGTAGTAGCCTGCTTGATTCACCACCACATCGAGAATCTTCGCCCACGGGTCGAAGTTCACTTCTTGCCCACACACGCCGAT
>JBBUDY010000017.1:0-55698 GCA_038057055.1 Patescibacteria group bacterium
GCACTGAGCCCTTGCATCACGTCATACCCCGTCCGCTTGCGGCGGGGTTGTTGATAAATCCTTTTCCTTTTCTCCAAAAAAGCCCTTTCAAATTCTATGCGAGCGGCGCGTCTCGCGCCGCGAGCTGACTTCCCCAAACTTGCATTTTCCCAACTGGCGGATGGGGAGGGATTCGAACCCTCGATACGATTTTACTCGTATAGCGAGTTAGCAACCCGCCGCACTAAGCCATCTATGCGACCCATCCGTATTGCGCCACAATATCAAATTTAATGCGCGAGAGCGAGCGGAATGATGTGTTCGGCGCCGGCGGAGGTGAGTGCATCAATGGCGGCTTGGAGCGTCGCGCCGGTAGTGATGACGTCGTCGATAACGATATAGGTGCGCGTGGGGTCGGCGTGGTGCGCGGCGCCGAAGGCGCCGCGCATGTTCTCCACACGTTCTCGACGGGGAAGCGAGACTTGCGAGACGGTTTCTCGCGTGCGAAGCAGAAGCGTCGTGTCAACAGTAATGTCGAGTTCTTTTACTGCTCTTTTCACAATTTCCTCCACCTGATTAAATCCGCGCCCTTCCCGACGTTCTTTCCCGAGCGGTATTGGGGTGAGCAATACAAGGTTCCACCTTGTATTGCTCACGTCATCGGCGTCACGGAGATATTCGGCGAGTGCGTGAGCGAGAAGCGTAAAGGCATGTGCACTCCCGTGATACTTCGCTTCATGTATCGCCGCGCGGACGCTTGGCGTCGAGAAGGGAAGGAGTCCAATCGTTTCTGGGTGAGTGTCAGATATGAGACGCGGAGCAACGAGAGCGAGGAAAGTATCAGTCGGGACATCTCGTAGGAGCGCTTCATCCACACGTGGCGGGAAAAGGAAATCAAAAAAGCGTCTCATGGTATTATTGTCGCATGGCGTTCCTCTCAGATTTATTTGCGAAGAAGGAGAAAAGTGTACTGGGAGTCGATATAGGCTCCTCGTCATTGAAAGTCGTACAGCTACGCAAGGAACATGGACAAGCAGTGCTCGAGACGTATGGCGAGCTTGCGCTCGGCCCCTACGGCGGCTCTGAAGTCGGCCAAGCGACAAATCTCTCCGCTGAGCAGGTGACCGAGACGCTTAAAGACCTATTGCGAGAAGCAAAAGTGACAACAAAGATGTGCGGTGTCTCGATACCGTTTGCGCGCTCTCTCTTGACGCTTGTGACGTTGCCGTACCGGAAAGATTCTGCAGAGCAAAAAACGGTTATTGAACTCGAGGCACGGAAATTTATTCCGGTACCGATAAGTGAAGTGCAGTTGGACTGGTTCGTGGTACCTCAGGCAGATCCGACACAGTCTACCGAGGACGATCCCCACGCTATCTCTGCTGCTCATGAGACGATTGAGGTGTTGGTGGTAGCGGTCCACAATGATGAACTCTCTTTACTTCAGAGTGTCATTGCGGGCGCGGAACTTGAAGCGAGCTTTTATGAACTTGAGATTTTTAGCACCATCCGTGCAGTAGTCGAGGAACAGGTACGACCAGTGATGGTACTTGATGTCGGTGCGGCCTCGACAAAGACCTATATTATTGAATACGGTGTTGTGGTGCTCTCACATGCCCTCAGTGTCGGGAGCCAGGACATTACGCGTGCCATCTCTGTCTCAAATAATGTTTCTATTGCTCGGGCTGAAGCGATGAAAAAAGAGAAAGGCTTTAGTGATGCGGGTACGCATGGAGGGATAGAACTTGTTTTTTCGCGCATTTTTTCAGAGGCACGCCGCGTTCTTACGCAGTATGAAACGGCGCATAAAAAATCAATCACCTCCATCATCCTTACCGGCGGCGGTGGGGTTACCAAGGAATTGGCTGCGTATGCAAAGAATACGTTCTCGATTGACGTGCGGGTCGCAGATCCGTTCAAAAAGGCTGAGGCGCCTGCTTTCATGCGTCCGATTCTTGAACAAATCGGTCCGGAATTTGCTGTTGCCGTCGGTCTCGCTCTGCGCAAACTCGAAGAAATTTAAAGCGAATGTTTTACACAGATGTCTCGCATAATACTCGGGTGAGTAGCGTATACTGAAAGGAAATGGCTCTTCCTCCCACCATCCCGACCTCGTTTGTTCCCCGATCGGTATCTGTTGCCGCGCACCAGTTCCGTGCTAATCGCTCCAATACGTTCGGTTTTTTTTCATATGTAATCCTCGGCATTGTCTTTGTGCTCGCGCTCGGTGTTTTTTTCTACGGTCGAATCCTTGATGGAAAAAAAGTCGCACGAGATGCGGAACTCGCGCATGCACAGAAAGCGATTGATGTTGCGACCATCGAGGGTTTTGTACAGTTGCGTGATCGTCTTAACTCAGGCGCAGTCCTCCTTGCAAATCATGTTGCGTTCTCTAATTTCTTTAAGCTGTTGGAGACCTTATTGCCAGATTCAGCTCGTTTCTCCTCGATTCACCTTTCAATTAACGACTCGAAGAAAGTGAAGCTTGACGGTTCCGGTGTGGCGAGAGATTTCAATGCACTCGCGGCTGTTTCTACTGCATTTGCCAAGGATGGTCATATCAAGGACGCTATTTTCTCGAGTATCGTTGTCAATAAAGACAGCTCGGTATCCTTCACGCTCTCCGCCACGCTCGACCCCAAGGTCATTGCTTTTTCGCCATGAATGAAAACGTCATACCCACGCTCGCGCTCATTGTTGCCGCCGGCGTATTCTTTTTCTACGTAAGTCCGACCTGGTCTGGACCGATAGCTTCTACGAAAGCTGCAATTGCTTCTGACGACAAAGCGCTTGCAGCGGCAATCACCTATGCAACTCAGCAAAACAAGCTCGCAGATGCGAGTAATGCGATTGACCGCGCTGACCTCGACCGGCTTACCATGATGCTCCCAAGTTCTGTTGATAATGTCCGTCTCATTCTCGACCTCAATGCGCTTGCTGCTCGAAGTGGACTCACACTCTCCAGCATAGATGTCGTGGCAAACAGTACCGTCACAAAATCGAACAATGAGAAAGCATCAGCATCAAATCCTATGGGCTCGGTCAATCTTACCCTCTCTGCAGTCGGTACGTATACGGCACTGCAGACGTTTTTACAGGGTGTGGAGAGGAGTCAACGCCTTCTTGATGTCCGTGAGCTTGCGGTAAAAGGCTCGGACACGGGGGTTTATACTTACCAGATGAAAATAATGCTGTATTGGTTGCGTTAATTTATTTTCACTATGAAATCTAATTCCACTCTCACCATCGCTACCGTTGCCCTCGTTGTTGCGGGTCTCGCCTACTGGTATTTCTTCACGGACACGGGGAATGAACCGCCTCTTTCGACGAGCACACGGACGAATGTAGCTCAAATGCAATTTGAGACATTGGTTGGTGAGCTCGAACCGATTTCATTCAATACCAGTATATTTTCAGATGCACGTTTTAATGCTCTTGCTGATATCACCACAGCTGTTTCTCCTGAATCCTTCGGTCGTGTTGACCCCCTCGCCCCTCTTTAGGCGGTATAGTAAACTATGAACCTTCTCGGACTACTCGTTGACAAAGGACTCCTCTCAAAGGGCGACCGATTGATTGTTGAGGCTGAACTAGCAGCAAAGAAAGGTTCACTTGCCAGCATACTTGCCGCGCGAGGTATTTCACTTGCTCAGGTACTCACGAGTGCGGGGGAGACGTACGGGCTACCAGCCCGGATATTGGGCGATCCTCCTGCAAATAAAGAAGCATTCGGGTACATTCCTATCGACTCGGCTCGTCACTACGGGTTTGTGCCACTCGATATCGTTGATGGAGCACTCGATATCGGTATCACCGATCCCGACAACATCGAGGCGTTTGACGCTCTTCAGTTCATCTCAGGGAAAATTGGCATGCCCTATAAGATTACGCTCATCACGCAAGAAGATTTTGATCGGGTACTTGATGCCTATCAGGATCTTTCAGGTGAGGTTGAAAAAGCTCTTTCTGAATATGAGATGGTTGCAAAATCCTCTGAAGTTGAGTTTTCACACAATGAGAAAACACCAGCTCCAGGGGAGAAGTCCGATGCTTCTATCCATAATGAAGCCCTGAAAGAAGATGCTCCCGTTACAAAAATTGTTTCCACGGTATTGCGCTATGCCATTGAAGGGCACGCATCCGACATCCACATCGAGCCTTCATCGACTAAGACACGGATTCGTTTTCGTGTGGATGGGGATTTACATACGTCGCTCGAATTACCAGAACGAGTACATGCGGCGGTTGTTGCCCGAATCAAAATACTCTCAAAATTACGTCTTGATGAGAAACGGAAGCCACAAGATGGGCGTTTCTCAGCGATGGTTGAAGGACATAGGATAGATTTCCGTGTTTCCACATTTCCGACCGAGTATGGTGAGAAGGTGGAGATGCGTATTCTGGACCAATCAGGCACAAAGACCACTCTAGAATCACTTGGACTCACAAGCGCTCATCTTGAGGATGTTCGTGACATGATGAAGTCTCCGTACGGCATCATACTTATTGCAGGACCGACTGGTTCAGGAAAATCAACAACACTCTTTGCAATGCTCTCAGAGCTCGACAGTGAGGCGGCGAACATTGTCTCGCTCGAAGACCCGATTGAATACGAGATTCCCGGTGTGTCGCAAAGTCAGGTGCGAGCAGAGATTGACTATACCTTTGCGAGCGGCCTCCGCTCCATTTTGCGTCAGGACCCCGATGTCATTATGGTTGGTGAGATTCGTGATAAGGAAACTGCCGTGCTTGCCGTGCAAGCGGCGCTTACCGGTCACCTCGTGTTCTCCACTATTCACACGAATACTGCGGTCGGTGCGATACCGCGCCTTATCGATATGGGTGTCGACCCATTCCTTATTGGCCCCACCCTGATTGGAGTTATCGGGCAACGGCTTGTCCGCAAGATGTGCCCAGGCGCCGGCAAGCCTTTTCCTATACGTGACAGCATCAAAACGCTTATCGAACAGGATTTCGCCGATTTGCCCGACGAGTACCGTGGTGTGTTGCCCCCGTTTAAGGAGTTTTATCATGCGAGTCCAACTGACGAGTGTCCAACTGGTTTACGAGGTCGTCTTGGCGTGTACGAGATACTTCGTATGGATAAGAAACTTGAACAGGTGGTATTGAAAGAGCCGGTTGATAGTGCTATCCACGCGGTTGCGCGCTCAAATGGCATGTTGACGATGCGTGAAGACGCGATTCTGAAAGCGCTTCGAGGTCAGATTCCCTTTGAGGAAATTAACACCCTTGGAGGGGACCTTTTCCCCGGAGACGATATCCCTTGACCTTTCAGATGTAGTATACTTTTAATAATGGTATATCGCGTATATCTTGTTGACGACGACCGGTTTCTCCTTGATCTCTATGCCGTTAAGTTTCGTGCTGCCGGTCATGAGGTAAGTGTCTTTGGAAGTGGAGAGGAGCTTCTGGCTGCTCTGCGAAAGGCGGATGCAAAGGCACCCAGCGTTATTCTCCTCGACCTTATTATGCCAGGCATCGGTGGGTTCGGAGCACTTGAAGTAATACGAAAGGAACATCTTGCGCAGGGTTCTAAGATAGTCATTCTCTCAAATCAGGGTCAAGATTCTGATATCGAAAAAGCGAAACAGCTGTCCGCTGATGGGTACATCATCAAGGCGTCTGCCATCCCGTCTGAAGTGTTTTCAGAAACTATTCGTACGATTGAATCCGGAGCGCCTCCTGCGAAGATGCAGTAACTCTCATGACCGTCGACAAACGTCTCGAAGAACTCCTTGACTTCGTCATTACTCAAGGCGGTTCGGATTTGCATCTCTTTGCCGGCGGTTCGCCTATGTTGCGAGTGAGCGGTGCACTTATTCCTATGAGTAAATACCCGGTACTCTCTGCTTCAGAAACAGAGGCAATGTTTAAGAGCATTGTAGAACCAGAGCGATGGGATTCGTTCAAGAATAATCAAACTATCGACCTGTCTTATTCACACAAAGAAGGCGAGCGTTTTCGGGTAAATGGGTATCGCGCACAAGGAGCAACGACTATTGCATTTCGACGCATACCTTCTGCGATAAAGACTTTCACCGACTTGAATCTCCCTTCAGTGCTTGACGTATTTACCCAGCGCGAACAAGGTTTCTTCCTTGTTGTAGGACCAGTAGGGCAGGGGAAGTCGACGACACTCGCGACGATGATTGACCGCATCAACGACTCTCGTGCGGAACATATTCTTACCATCGAGGACCCGGTCGAGTATCTGTTTACGCCGAAACGCTCGCTCATTCATCAGCGTGAAGTGCATATCGATACTCCCGATTTCCACGCGGCGCTCCAGAGTGCGTTTCGGGAGGATGTGGATGTCATTATGGTAGGGGAGATGCGCGACTATGAGACCATTTCCTCTGCGGTGACCGCCGCAGAGACCGGTCACCTCGTGTTCTCGACGCTTCACACCAACAATGCCGCGCAAACGATTGATCGCATCATCGATATGTTCCCGGCTGAGCAACAATCGCAAGTGCGCGTGCAACTTGCAGGGAGTCTCGCGGGCATCTTCTCGCAAAGACTCATCCCACGCATCTCCGGCGGGCTTATTCCTGCATGCGAGCTTCTTATCAATAACAATGCAGTGGGTACGTTGATACGCGAGGCACGAACGCATGAAATCGGCACGGTGATTCAGACCTCTTCACAAGAAGGGATGATTGATATGGACCGCTCGCTCGCTGATCTCGTGCGCCGGGGAGAAGTGACAGTCGAACGTGCATTCGAGTATGCGATGGACCCAAAAACTTTTGAGCATTATCTCTAACTATGCTTTTCAAGTACCACGCGATTGATCAAGATGGACACGAACGCGATGGGACCATCGAGGCCTCCTCGAAAGAGATAGCCGTTTCTGCACTACAACGGCGCAGTTTCATTATATCGGCAATCGAATCGGCGGAGAAAAATCCATTCTTTAGTCTTGAAATTTCATTTTTCGATCGAGTATCCAACAAAGACGTCGTCATTCTCTCGCGCCAAATAGCAACCCTGTTTGAAGCACAGGTGTCTGCTCTTCGAGTCTTTAGACTTATCGCCACCGAGGTAGAAAACAAGAAACTTGCGGCTGTGCTCTCTACCGTTGGAGACGATATTCAAGGCGGGAGTCCCATCAGTTCGGCACTCGGGCGTCACCCCAAGGTCTTCACGACCTTTTATGTCAATATGGTGAGGGCTGGCGAAGAGTCAGGAAAACTCTCAGAAACATTCAATTATCTTGCTGATTATCTCGATCGTTCCTACGAGCTAGTGAGCAAAGCCGAGAATGCACTTATTTACCCGGTTTTCGTTATTGCGGTCTTTTTCGCCGTGATGGCGCTTATGCTCACGCTCGTTATACCCAAGATTAGTGCAGTTCTCATCGATTCTGGTCAAGAAATACCGGTCTACACCAAGATTGTCATCGGCTTCTCAAACTTCCTTGTCAATTATGGGATTTTTGTGCTCATCGCGCTTCTCGCGGGAGGGGTGTATGTGTGGCAACTCGGGAAGACCGAGAAAGGGAGGCTCATACTCGACAGCGTACGACTTTCAATCCCGTATGTCGGGGGACTCTACAAGAAGCTCTATCTTTCGCGTATCTCGGACAATCTCTCTACGATGCTCCTTTCTGGCGTTTCAGTTATCGAGGCGTTTGAAATCACCAGTTCGGTGGTGGGTAATGCCGCGTACGCACGTATACTCCATGAAGTTGGTATAGACGTAAAGGGCGGGATGTCTATTTCTGATGCGCTCGACCGGCATGCGGAGATTCCGGGAATTATGGTCGCGATGACGAAAGTGGGTGAGGAGACAGGACAACTCGGCAAAATCCTCACCACACTCGCGAAGTTCTATAACCGCGAGGTGACGAATGCCGTGGATACCCTGGTCGGGCTTATAGAGCCGATTATGATTGTGCTCCTCGGTCTTGGTGTTGGCGTATTGCTTGCCGCTGTTCTGCTCCCAATTTATAACCTTGCCGGCTCTATTTAGACTATCCACACCCCCTGTTTCTGTGCAGAGACGTATGGCGTACAATAGAGCCATTAGCCACATACAACATACTATGTACATAAATCGTTCCCGAGGTTTTACGCTTATCGAACTTCTTGTCGTTATCGCTATTATTGGCGTTCTCTCGGCAGTGGTGCTCGCTTCTCTGAATACTGCCCGCAATAAGGGTAATGACGCCGCTATTCAGTCTGATATGGCGACTATCCAAACTCAAGCAGAGATTTACTACGGCGGTGCTGGTGCTAATTCATATGGACCCGCACAAGCTTGGACTGCAGGTACCGCAACGGGAGACCCTCTTGCCGGCGGTTCTGTTAGTTGCGCCACCGGGATGTTCAGCGACACGACTATAAAAAAGGCTCTTGCCGCCGCTGACCTGGTGAACGGAACTTTTGAAGTAGGTTGTGCCGCCGTCGCCTCTGGCTCGCTTACGGGGTATGTCGCTGCCGCGCAGCTCACCTCGGGTGGGTGGTGGTGTGTCGACCACACCGGCGTGGGCAAGAAGGAGACTGGAGCGTGGCCGGGCGCAACAATGCCAGTAGATGGAGGAGGTAGTCCGGCGTGCCCATAGTTATTGAAACGTCTTTATTCTAATTCCTTAAACAATCTAAACAATCTTGCATGAAATGTAAACAGTACCGAGGTTTTACGCTTATCGAACTTCTTGTCGTCATTGCTATTATCGGTGTCCTCTCGGCAGTGGTGCTTGCTTCCTTGAATTCTGCCCGCTCGAAAGGCAATGATGCTGGCGTGAAGGCAAATCTCGCTACGGTGAGCACTCAAGCGGCACTCTATCTGTCAGACAATAACAACACCTATGGAACAGTATCTAATGGCGTGTGTCCTACAGTAGCCGGAACGGGCAACGTCTTCACCAATATAACTATCGTAAGTGCGATAAGCGCGGCACTTACTGATGCTGGCGGTAGTAGCACCGCGACCTGCTACGCGGCACCAACTGGCTATGCAGTGGCAGTGTCGCGACCGGCAGATGTTGCAACGACCACCTCGACGTATTGGTGCGTCGATAACACGGGTGAACGCTGTGGTGTCAATACGGCCATCACTGGTCCGTCATGCGGCACGTGCATTACGAGACAGTAATCTTGTAAAGTAAGAAACCCGCGTCCGCCAGTTGGCGGACGCGGGTTTCTGCTATCATGCGTTTATGTTTCTTCTCGGCTCTATTTTCCTGTTCTTTCTCGGTGCAATTATCGCGAGCTTTATTGGTGTCGTTGTTGTGCGACTTAATACCGGAGGGAGTTTTCTCACCGGTCATTCCCGCTGTGACGCGTGTACCGTGCCCCTACTGCCTCTTCAGTTGGTGCCGATTTTTTCGTATCTCGCCTCTGGAGGAAATGCGCACTGTTGCGGCACACGCCTCTCTCCACTCGCCCCTCTTTCAGAATTTCTTCTCGGTGTACTCTTTGTCCTTGCGTATAACATAATCGGTCTTGTGCATGCGCTCCCGTTTATGCTTGCGGCACTTACCACACTGCTTGCGCTTGTGCTCTATGATCTGGCACATCAGATACTCCCAACGCCACTTCTTATCGTTTTCATTGTGACAAGTGCGCTTTCTGGCTACCTTCTCGCAGATTCTGTAGGGGCATTTATAAGCTCGGTCTTTGTTGCACTCATTCTCGCTGGTATTCTCGCAGGTATTCATTTTGTATCGCGAGGTCGTGCAATGGGCTTTGCCGACGCACCGTTTGTCTTCGGCTGTGCGCTTCTCGTAGGTCCTGCCGCATTGCCTGGTTTTATTTTTTCGTTTTGGATTGGGGCAGGGATTGGGATAGTCCTGTTGGTTCGTAGGCCACGAGGCTCTAGAATGGGAGTTGAGGTGCCGTTCGCACCCTTTCTGGCTGCAGGATTTCTCCTCGCGTACTTTACCCAATGGAACCCTTTTACCGTAATCGAGGCTTTACTCTAATCGAGATGCTCGTCGTGCTTGGAATCATAGCGGCGGTGACGAGTGTTGCGCTTGCGAGCCAAAGTTCTTTCAATAGGACGCTGATACTTGCAAACACAGCATACGACATCGCGCTTACCTTGCGTTCTGCTGAAAACTTCGGGATTGGGAGCCGGGCGATTTCTGGTACCGCGAACGCAGGATACGGTGTCCATTTCCAGAGAGGGACATCTGATTCGTTCCTACTTTTTGCCGATACGTCGCCTGCAAACAATTTTTCGTGCACCAGACCTGACTGTAGACCGGGAGACCAGCTCTATTCAATTGACGACACGCTTGTGCAGACCTACACACTTGGGAACAACATCATCGTGAGCAATTTCTGTGTCTTCTCAGATCGATGGCAATGCGCATCGACCGGCGACGTCAGCTCTCTTGATATCGTGTTTGCACGTCCTAATCCGGATGCATCCATACGGACAGATGGTTCGTCGTATAGTTCTTATACGGCGGCATGTCTTGTTATCAGTTCAGATAGGGGAGGGTTCCGTTTCGTTTCGGTTGAAGCGTCTGGTCAAATAATCCCAGCAGCCTCTTCATGCCCATAAATATGGAAGCACGAAGCACGAAGCACGAAGCACGAAACGGATACACGCTCATTGAACTCGTTGTTGCAGTTGGGCTGTTTGCATTGGTCATGACGCTCGCTTCAGGTGCTTACCTCCTCATGATTGACCTCAATCGACAGGCACAGGGTATTGCCACGGGTGTTGATAATCTCTCCTTCGCACTCGAGACTATGACGCGCAGTATCCGTACCGGTACCGCGTATAGGTGTGGGACCTTGGGAAGTGAGGGTGATTGTCCGGGCGGCGCAAATAGTTTTTCCTTCACCGATGCGAGCGGCGCGGACATTACCTACGCACATGGTTTCCAGGCTGACGAGGTGACGGGTGCTATCGTCAAAAATGGCACGATAATTCTCACTGATCCGTCAGTATCCGTTTCTTCTCTCATGTTTTACGTTTCAGGAACGGCGACGGTCGCTTCTGCCGATTTTGCTCAGCCGTATGTGACCATCATCATTTCGGGTACCGTTTCTTCTGGCCCTCGGAAGACTCCCCAAGTCTTTACGGTCGAGACTGGTGCCACCATGCGTGGTATCGACCTCAACATCGCATCAGCGCCGTCTGAAGACATCCCAACTCCCACGTGCACACTCTCAGCTGATTCTGCCTTTGTTCTACCAGGCGGTTTGCCCAAATTATCTTGGACAACCAGATTCTCAGATTCAATTTCAATTGATCAAGGTATAGGACCGGTCTCACCAGCCTTTTATGGTTCGGAGGACGCCACTACTCCACTCGCCACCACCACCACCTACACCGCCACCGCGACAAACAGTGCGGGAGGGTCGGCAACCTGTAGTGCAACGGTGTCGGTATCGGGAGTCGGTTCCTGCTCGGCAACTCACTTCGGTTGTATCAGCGGAACTTCCGCTAACAATGTAGAGGACACTAATGTGTGGACGTGGACGTGTACTGGTGCAAATGGTGGCACGACCGTCTCGTGTTCAGAGGAGAAACCGACCAATCTGAGCGGCTACGCGTGGTCTCCCCTCATTGGTTGGATTAGTTTCAGCGGTCCCAATTATGGCGTATTAGAAAACAAGACCACCGGAGCGTTGTATGGATACGCATGGTCCTCACGTATCGGCTGGATTAGTTTTAATGCATCTGATGGAACGCATACAGCACCGCGCGTTGATTTCACCACGGGGAACATTTCTGGTTGGGCACGCGCCTGTGCGGCATTCGCTGATAAAACTACGTGCAGTGAACCGCTTGATAGCAAGAGTGGTGGTTGGGATGGCTGGATTGCTCTCTCGGGTATTGCTCAAGATGGCTCAAGGTATGGCATTACTCAGAGTTCGACATGTGAATGGACTGGATTTGCATGGGGCTCTACAGGTATTGGCGCGATCAGTGTGCGCGGCACCGCTGCCGACTATTCTACCTATGGAGTGACCGGAGATGATCCAGCCGCGTGCGCTCCCCACTAAGTATGTGTTGTATACTAATTATTGTATGAACCTGCGTCGTTTCTTCTCATACTCTTTGGTTGCAGTGGGAGCTCTGATTCTCTCGGCTGGTCTTCAAGTGTACGCTTTTTCAGAACCGAATACGGCCCCTCCAAACGCCGATGTTGACGCCCCTTTAACCACCGGTGCGACCGAGCAATCAAAGAGTGGCGGTCTGATTCTTAATACTGGCGGTTCCACAAACGGTCTCATTGTACAATCCGGTAACGTTGGTGTTGGGACAACAAGCCCCACCGCGCTTCTTGGCATACAAGGAGCGATAGGTGTTAACAGCTCACAACTCTATCTCGCGGCGAACGGCAAGGTTGGTATCGGAACGACAGTGACGTCGAATAACGAACACACCATTATATATTTGCCAAACAATAAGGATTTGGCTGGTGTTAATTCTGGGGGAGCTGCGGCTTTTCCGCTTATAGGTATGGGTAGTTCCGATAAGATAACCATTGACCGAGATGCGCTCGGCTCTACATTTGGTGGCAACGTCGGTATCGGGACGACCGTGGCGAATGACAAATTAGATGTAGCAGGAAGGATAAGAATTTCAACAAATGCAACTTCTCCAGGGACGAACATAGCATCGATATATAGAGGAGCAGCGACGGGGCTGACTCTTACCGGAAACACAGCCTCTACGTACTCTTGGGATTTGGTAAATAATTTAGGAAATGATGTGTTATTTAACCCTGTGGGAACAACCGTAGCGTCATTCGGTGGCAGTGTTGGCATCGGGACGGTAGCACCAGACTTTAAACTCGATGTGTATGGCGCCCTTGGTGCACTCAGGTTGAATAATCCTTCCGGAGATTTGGATACTCATCTACAAGTGAAGGATTATCTCTGGCGGCTCATTGTTGGCGGTACCGGTACGAGTTATGGGGTCGGTGCAGGTGGACTCGGTTTTACCTCTGGCGGTACCTATGCACTGAAACTGTTAGGCAACTATGTCACTGTCCCTTATTCGCTCGGTGTCGGGATGGCGAATAATCCAGGAACGTATACATTAGCGGTAACCGGCGATGCGTGGGTAACGAGTGGCGCATGGTCGGGATCGGATCTGCGCTGGAAGAAAAACATTCAACCGATAACCGGTGCTCTAGATACAGTTATGCAACTCTCTGGAGTCTCTTATCTTTGGAGAAAGGATGAATTTCCACAGAATAATTTTGACGACAAAGCCCACTTTGGATTGATTGCTCAAGACGTGGAGAAGATAGTACCTGAACTGGTTACAACTGGACCGGATGGCTATAAGGGTATTGATTACAATGGACTCGCGCCCCTGCTTATTGGGTCTACGCAAGAACTACAGAGAATCATTATGAATCAGCAAAATGAAATAGAAGAGTTGAAGGCAAGAGTGTCTGATTTGGAGAATAAGATGCTGAAGTAATGCAGGCTACAATGCAATCTTCTCGTGCCGGGTTCACGCTTATTGAGACCATGGTTGCGATAACCATACTTACGTTTGCAATGGCAGGACCTATGTTTACCGCCAGTCGTGCCATTGTTGCGGCACAGACCGCACGCGACCAACTCACTGCCATCTATCTTGCTCAAGAAGGTATCGAACGTGTGCGTGCGATGCGTGATAATGCATATTTGGCCGCGTATCATACGGGTGGTGCAGATATCTCGAGCACTGCGTGGAGTGATTTTCTCACCGGGTCAGGTTCCGCATCGATTTCTAGATGCATCACATCAAATGACGCACCAAACGCCTGCACGCTCGATTCAGTGGGGGATGGGTCTCTCGAACAATGTATAGCTGCTGATTCCTGTGAACCGTTGTACCTTACCGGGTGTACGAATGGTCCAGAGGGGCTCTCCTGTACGCCGCCGAATATGTATACACAGCGCGATCTCCCTGGGAGCGTACTCTCGCCCTTTGTCCGCACGATCCAAGCGACTATCATTACTCCACATGAAGTAAAAATAGTTTCGACCGTCTCATGGACGTACCACAACACGCCGTATTCTGTGATGGTCTCGGACCATCTTTCTTCATGGCATTAAAAAAGAAACAACGAGGGTTCACACTTCTCATCGCCGTCATTTTTATGTCGGTGATGCTCTCGTTTGGACTTGCGCTCGGCTCGCTCGGGTATAAACAGCAAGTGCTCGCCTCGGGAGCGATTGCATCACAATATGCGTTTTATGTTGCGGACACCGCGCTTGAATGCGTCCTGTATGCCGATCAGCAACAAGGTCTCTTTGCATATGAGAAATATGATGGGAAACCGAAAAGTATGACCTGTGACGGGACAACCGTCGCAGTTGTACAGTTACCCCCTTCAGCATCTGAGCTTGTCTCGACCGTGCGTCTCTCGCTCGATTCAGATATGCGTTGTGCGGATGTGACGGTGTATAAGTACAACACGCCGCAGGCGCCGAGCTATCTGACTACCTATCTTTTCTCAATAGGCTACGATGTCTCCTGTAGCAGAGTAGCGAATCCGGGGAACTCTCGCTTTGCATCGCGCGGTGTCAGCGCTCACTATTAGTCAACATCTTCGGTATACTGGGCGTATGAAAGTTCAGAAGGAGGTCATAAAACGAGCAAAACAACTGCGCGATGCGATAACGAAGTATCGTACGCTCCAACACGTGGAGGACATCTCTCCTATCTCGCCGGAAGCGCTTGATTCGCTCAAATACGAGCTCGCAACGCTTGAGGAGCAGTATCCCGAGCTCGTGACGAGAGACTCGCCGACGCAGGTGGTGGCGGGTGCGCTGGTTCCGTTTCTAAAAAAAGTGCGGCACGCGGTGCCGCAGTGGTCGTTTAATGATGCCTTTACCGAGGATGATATCCGCGCATTTGATGAGCGCGTGCGGAAAGTGAGTGGGGGAGCACAAACCTACGACCTTGAACTCAAAATAGACGGGTTGAAAATAATTCTGACCTATGAGAAGGGGATTCTTGTGACTGCGGCGACACGTGGTGATGGAGTCATCGGTGAAGATGTGACGCATAACATCCGCACTATTACATCAGTGCCGAAGAAATTACCACGACCGCTCGATATTGTCGTCGAAGGAGAAGTGTATCTCACACGTTCGGGGTTGAAGAAATTGAATGCTGAAAGAGAAAAGAAGGGAGAACCGTTGTTCGCAAACCCACGCAACGCTGCGGCAGGTTCTATCCGTCAGCTTGACCCCGCTATTGCGGCAGAGCGGCCGCTTGAGGTGTTTATCTATGACACCGCGCAAACATCGGAATCGTTTCCGCGAGAACAGAGCAAAGAACTCGAGTATCTTTCAAAGCTTGGATTCCCGGTGAATCCAGAGCACCAACACGCAGATTCTCTTGATGAAGTGTTTGCGTATTGGCAGAAGTGGCAGGGGAAGGCGAGAGGGAAGCTCGATTATCAGCTCGACGGCGTCGTGCTCAAGGTCGAATCGCACACCGCACAAGAGACGCTCGGCTACACCGGCAAGGCGCCGCGTTTCGCTATTGCCTATAAATTTCCGCCCGAGCAAGTGCAGACGATACTCGAGGACATCGTGCTGCAGGTTGGCCGCACGGGGAAGCTCACCCCGGTCGCGCACTTACGCCCCGTGGCAGTCGCGGGCTCGACCGTCGCCCGCGCGACCTTGCACAATGAAGATTTTATAAAAGAGAAAGATGTACGGATTGGCGACACGGTTATTTTACAAAAGGCAGGCGACGTCATTCCCGAGGTGGTGTCGGTGATTATGGAGCTACGACCGAAGGGCGCGAAGGTATGGAAGTTCCCAACACATTCGAGCTTGTGTGGCGGCGACGGCAGTATTGAGCGCGTGCCGGGCGAGGCAGCACATCGCTGTAAAGTGTCAGGCTCATTTGAACAGCAGTCCCGCAAGCTCGCGCACTTTGCCGGTAAAAGTGCGCTCGACATCGCGGGGATGGGGAAGGAGACCGTGCGACTCCTCATGGAACACAATCTCATTTCAGACTTTGACGATATGTTCGAGCTCACGAAAGATGAGTTGCTTACGCTCGAAGGATTTGAAGAAACGAAGGCGGCGAAACTTATTGCGGCAGTGAAAGACGCCGCGACCGTACCGCTTGACCGGCTGCTCATCGGTCTCGGCATCTTCCACGTAGGAGAAGAGAATGCATATCTGCTTGCAACGTGTCTCGGCACACTCGCTGCGCTCGGCAAAGCGAGCGAAGAAACACTTTCAAACATAGACGGCATCGGCCCGATTATCGGCAAGTCGGTCGCGGATTGGTTTAAAAGTGCGAATAATCGCGCACTTCTCGCGCGGTTAGGGAAGCATCTCAAGGTGTTTAAGGTCGTCGCGCCCTCAAAAGGCCCGCTCACCGGTCAAACAGTCGTGATAACTGGCACCTTGCCGACACTCTTGCGCGAAGAGGCCGAAGCGCGCGTGCGCCGCGCCGGCGGCAAAGCCGCCGCATCTGTTTCCGCAAAAACCTCCTTCGTCGTCGCGGGCGACAACCCCGGCAGCAAGTTCGACAAAGCAAAACAACTCGGTGTTCAGGTCATTTCCGAAGCCGAGTTCCTCAAGAAGTTGGGCGCGTGATACAGTAATTCATATGGCGACTACGGAGGAAGTAAAGAAATTGGCGGCGCTCGCGCGGATTAAGATAGGCGATGCGGAGCTTGAGAATTTCACGAGCGAGTTTGACGCGATTCTTGCGTACGTGGGACAGCTTGAGAAACTTGATCTACCAACTGGTTCAGAGAGAGAGAAGCCACTTTTACACAACGTGATGCGGGAAGACGGCGAGCCGCACGAGGCGGGGAAGTATACCGAGAAGCTTGCAGAGCAATTTCCACAGCGCTCCTCCTCCGCTGAAGCTACGGAGGACAAGGAGGGCGTATATTTGGAAGTAAAGCAGATTATTACTCATGAGTAAGAAGCCAAATGAGATGACGATTGTAGAGGCTGCCCGCGCGCTGCGCCTGCCTGCGCATGCAGGGCAGGCAGGCGCGCGGGAGTTGACCGTGCGTGAACTCTGGGACGCGTGCGCCGAGGCGGCGCACGCAAAGAATCCTGAATTGAATGCATTCCTTGAGATTTTTGATATTGATGAAAGAGCAATAGAAGCAGCGCAGATTCGTATTGATACGGAGAAAGATGCGGCACCGCTTCTCTGCGGCATTCCGCTCGCAATCAAAGACAATATTTTGATAGAGGGGAAGATTGCGAGTGCCGCGAGCAAGATGCTCGAGAATTATACAGCGACCTATGACGCCACGGTTATTAAAAAGCTGAAGGAGGCGGGAGCGCTTTTTGTCGGTCGCACCAACATGGACGAGTTCGCAATGGGCTCTTCAACCGAGCATTCTGCCTACGGCGCAACCAAGAATCCACACGACACCTCCCGTGTGCCGGGCGGCTCCTCCGGCGGCTCCGCCGCCGCTGTTGCCGCGCACCTGTGTATTGCCGCGCTCGGTACCGACACAGGCGGCTCCGTACGCCAACCAGCAGCACTCACGGGTCTTGTGGGGCTCAAGCCGACCTATGGCGCCGTCTCGCGCTCGGGGCTCATCGCGATGGGCTCATCGCTCGACCAGGTCGGCCCGCTCACGAAGTCAGTTGAAGACGCGAAGATCCTTTTTGATGCCATTTGCGGTCAAGATGTGCTCGACGCAACGACTATTCCAGCTAATCTCTATCCTGCTTATGAGGTTCAAAAAAAATTGCGCATCGGGATGCCGCGACACCTACTTGAAAAGGGAATTGATGCAGATGTGTCAGCAGCCTTTGATGCAACGCTAGAGAAGCTTGCGGGAGAAGGGCACACAATCGTCGATGTTGCATTGCCGACCAGCGAATACGCGCTTGCAGCGTACTACGTCATTATGCCGGCCGAAGTATCGGCGAATCTTGCACGTCTCGACGGTATCCGCTACGGCCACGCTGTGCGCGGCAAAACATTGCTCGATGATTACATTAATTCTCGTACTGAAGGCTTTGGCGAAGAAACGCGCCGCCGCATCTTGCTTGGCACCTTCGTGCTCTCTTCTGGCTATATTGATGCCTATTACCGCAAGGCAGACGCGGCACGCGCGATACTGCGTCGCGAATATGGGAGAGCATTTGAATCGTGTGATGTAATCGCATTCCCGACGACGCTCTCTCCCGCCTTTAAGTTTGGCGAGAAGGGAGATCCGGTGGCCATGTATCTCGAAGACATTTTCACCGTGACCGCGAACCTCACCGGTATGCCAGCAATCTCGGTGCCGATGAATATGGTAGAAAAAGAGGGCAAGAAACTTCCAGTCGGCATCCACTTCACCGCGCCACATCAAGCAGAAGAAACTCTTTTTACTATCGGTGAAGCAGTACAGCGTACTTCGTAGCTTTAGCGAAGTAGTATACTAGGTGTATATGCTGGGATTGCAGACAAACACTGAATACTTCTTTCGTCTGCTCTATGAATGTTTGCACGGTGCGTGCTATGGCTCGATGGCAGGTGTCTCTGCATTTCTCTCGCACCTCTGGCTCTGGATTATTTTCATCGGATATGCATTTTCAGTCATAGGGCTTTTTATCATTGTCTACTGCACCATGCGCCTCTTTGAATTGTGCAAACGTGAAGAAGAATTTTATAGCACCCTTATTGTGCCGCCAGACGCGAAAGGCGGTATGCATCCGCGTTGGGAACATATTCAATCGCTTCTTGAGGGCAATAGCCCGAGTGAGTGGCGGGAAGCAATTATTGAAGCTGATATCATGCTCGATGATGTCTTGGCGAAGCACGGCTACGAAGGCGACGGAGTGGGGGAGAAATTGAAGAGGGCCGACAAAGAGACGTTCAAGACACTCCAAAACGCCTGGGAGGCGCACAAAGTACGCAACCTCATCGCGCATCAGGGCTCTTCTTTCGATCTCTCCGAAAGCATCGCGGGCCGCACCATACAGCATTACGAAGCCGTGTTCAGAGAGTTTAAGGTGATATAGGTTGCGCGATTCATTCATACAGGTGTAGTATTCGAATAGCGGGGTAGAGGAGAGGTACCTCGGGAGGCTCATAACCTCCAGACGCCGGTTCGATTCCGGCCCCCGCAACACGGTTGTGAGCTTGTGTCAAGTACCGTCCCCCATCAGAATTCTCTGAAAACGGGTACAGTACCGACAGGCATGAAGCTCCGAAAAGAACACAGAAGCCGCGACATATGTCGCGGCTTCTGTGTTTGCCCAGGCAACGGTATACTGGGATTAAGAAAGAATATGAAAACCATCTATTTCATTCGTCACGGAGAAAGCGAAGGCAATACAGGTCCGGTGCGACAAGATGGTTTCAGCTCACTTTCTGATCGTGGTCGCGAGCAAGCAGCATTCATGGCCGAGCGTTGTTCCAAATTTCCTATAGACATCTTGGTAGCGAGCACGATGACTAGAGCGCAACAGACGGCGACGATAATCGGAGAGAAAATTGGGAAGGAAGTAGTGTCATCAGAGTTTTTCACGGAGCGACGTCGGCCATCAGCTCAAACGGGGAAGCCAAAGGAAGATCCAGAAGCTTTGATTATTGATAAGGAGATATGGAATAACTTCGGCACTGCCGGGTACCGACATTCGGATGAGGAGAATTTTGAGGATTTACGTGACCGAGCACAGCAAGCGCTTCAATTTCTAGCGAATCGTTCCGAAGAGAATATCGCGGTTGTAACGCACGGTTTCTTTATGCGTATCGTCGTGGCGTACGTCGTATTTAAGGAACGACTTACTGGGAAGGAGTGTGAGTTATTTATGCGTACGTTCCACATGGAGAACACCGGGCTTACGATTATAAAATATGTTGGCCCAGACAAGGAGCCGCCGTGGTGGGTGTGGACGTGGAATGACCACACGCATCTGGGGTAGTATGAATGCATGAACGATTACTCGAAATTCTTAGTCAAAGAATATACACACTGGCTCGTGAACGTTCACGAGAATCAAGGCTATCTCGGCAGGTGCATCGTATGGTGCAAAAGGGAAGATGCTCTCGATCTAGCGGATGCTACTGAAGCAGAGCAAAAGGAACTCATCACTATCATTGGCGAAGTGCGAGAAGCCACGAAACGAGCATTCCAAGCTGACTGGTTCAACTACGCATTCCTCGGTAACGGAACACGTCATCTCCATGGGCATTTCATTCCGCGCTACTCGACTGCGCGTGAATTTGAAGGAGTGACTTTCACTGACGAGATGTGGGGACACAACTATAGAACTGATCACGCGTTCGTTACGCCTCCCGAAGTTTTGGATGCGGTGAAGGATAAATTGAAAGCCGAGCTACAGTAAATTTATGAGCCAACACAAAATCGTCGTCTACGTTCCACTGACCCATACCGATGTGGCCAGGGAAGCTATCGGCACGGCCGGAGGTGGCAAACTTGGTAAGTATTCCTTCTGCAGTTTCTCAACTCGTGGCATCGGTCGCTTTAGGCCGGATGAAGGTGCGAATCCTCATATTGGCGAAGTAAGAAAGTTTGAAGAGGTGGAGGAAGAACGAATTGAGGTTACTTGTGATTCTAGAGTGGTGGGCAATGTTATTGCGGCAATTAAGCGTGTCCACCCATATGAGGAAATTGCTATGGATGTTTGGGCACTTGAGGCGGTATGAGTATTTCTACAAACGACTCTCCAAAAGAGGTACTCGACGAAGTAATGGAAGAATACGAGAAGACATTGGTCGTTCCAAATCACAAGTCCTCGCCGCAGTGGATGCTCATGCCCGTAGGGTTGGTCGGTTCGGGGAAAACGACCATCGTGAAGCCACTCGCTGAGCATTTCGGACTCATTCGCATCTCTACGGATGAGGTGCGCGAACAATTGAAACGGCGTGGCTACTCATACGAGGGAGCTCGGGAGATTACCCATGAACTCCAGAAGAAATACTTGGAGCTTGGCTACAGTATTGCGATTGACGCCAATACAGGAAGTCCCCACGGACTCGAGTTCAATAAAAAGACTGAAGAAGCATTCCCACAGGTGCGCCAGCTATTCATTCACATTAATCCGCCCGAAGAGTTCATCGTCAATAAGCTCAGGAATTATAACCACACATGGCTTTTCAAAGATGGCGACCATGCTGTCGAACGCTTCCGTTTTCACAAAGAGAAATTCACGCTTCCCAATCTCCCGTTTGTCTACACCTTCGACACCTCGAGAGGGGACCTTCCTGAACAGATTAAGAAAGGAATTGAGGCAATAGAAGAGAAACTCAATCAGAGATAAAAAGAGGGGATCGGAATCGAACTACGGCGGGCAAAGCAAAAATGGGGACCGGAATCGAACTTGAGCATCTAGGCCGTAGAAAGTCCAGTTCGATTCCGACCCCCGCAACACGGTTGTGACGCCAGGAACCAGTACCGACCCACATTGGGGTCAGTACAGTACCGCCAGGCATCACGTACGCAAAAGCCGCTCGAAAGAGCGGCTTTTGCGTTGTGGCACCTTGGTAGGGACCCTAGTATAATGGTGGCAAATACAATGAAATCTTGAATTTATCAATCTCTAAACCTCGTACCTCATGAGCCACCTAATACCAACTACTGCGATCGATGCTCTAATGAAAGGACCGTCGCTCACCAAGACCCAGCAGGTCGCTGCGTTGCATAATCATATCCGTGACCTTCTGGAGCCGGATTACCATATCTTCCTTCAAGGGTCATACAAAAACGATACCGCTCCTTCTGACATCAACGATGTGGATATTGTTGCGGTCCGTAAGAAGACCTACAGCGGGACCTATTCTCCGCACCCAACCACCACAACTATTGCCTGGAAAACAATCGTCGACGAGATAATCACGAAGCTTCTTCAGGACAATACGTATGGGTGGAATATCGAATCAGGCGATAAGTGTATCAAGCTAGAGGGAGTCTTTAATGTAGACGTTATCCCGGCTGTCGTCTACAACGACCACGAGGAGGACCCAATTGTTGTGTATTCGTTCAAAGATGGAAAGGAAATAATTAATCGTCCTCGACTCCACTACACGAACGGTGTAGCGAAGCACGAGGCAACCTCAAAACTCTATAAGCCGACCGTACGCATGTTCAAGAACTGGAAGCAGAATCATTACGGACAGGAAAAGGATACCGTCTCATCGTTCAAGATTGAGGCACTCGTCCACAGTGCAGACGATGCTCACTTTGTTAGCGATGGCGCTGCCTGTTTCATTTTGGTCGGTGAGAACATCCTTGAGCGACTCAATCTCCGGTCTCTTGCCCCGACATCGATTATGAGTGTGTGCGGTGGGGAGGACATCACAGCAAACTGGGACCTGGCAGCGCGCAGACGATTCGT
The DNA here is from genome assembly GCA_038057055.1 of Patescibacteria group bacterium. Lineage (GTDB taxonomy): Bacteria > Patescibacteriota > Minisyncoccia > Phycocordibacterales > Phycocordibacteraceae > C7867-001. The sequence goes on from JBBUDY010000017.1 coordinate 22,263, forward strand.
GGATCAACTCACTGCTTCAGTGCAGCACGCACGTCAAGCATATAACGCAGGAAACCAGTCTCTAGCGGAAGCCCATTGGGATCTAGCTTTCAATCAATAGTTATGCGCAAACATGCTCCAGGCTTCGGGTTTTATTCCGTCTTTACTCTCATCACTATCGTTCCAGCAACGATTATCGCGCAAGCAATAGCTAACGCGCTTACGACCCTAGCGGGCCCGTTTGTTCAGTTTGCGGAATGGGGACTACTACAACCGCCGACCGCTATCGCGATTATTGCCTTACTGTTTGTTTTCTACGACCGATTCTTTTGGAAAATACCACCGTTCACCTTGATTCACGGTATTCCGAATATCAATGGACGCTACGAAGGGGAAGGCGAATCGAGTTATCAAGATGGTTTCAAGTATCCGGTCATAATCGAGGTTCATCAGACCCTTCTCAATACGCTCGTTTGTCTGTACACCGAACGTTCTGGCTCACATAGCGTTATGTCCGCCATGGGACAAAACGAGCGGAGGAACCAGTACCTATCGTACTCGTACAAGAACGCACCAAAGACCGTAACGGATGATCGTGATATGCGGCCGCATGATGGTTTTGCATGCCTAGAGATATTCGATAATGGCGACCGGCTAGAAGGATTCTACTTTAATGATCCTCGTGAGCGTGAAAGTTTTGGAAAGCTCGTACTAAAGCGAGTGAGTCGAAATACACAAGGCAAGTTTAAATAACAGATACACTTTTACTCTTCAGGGTAATCTTGCCGCGCAACTGTTCAAGCAACTGGCGCTTTTCCTCAATAGTTCCTTCCTCGAGTAGATACTTCGCGTATCGCTTAACATCCATCTCGAGCGCTTTTTCCTTTTCTTTTACGCCCAGTACTTGTGAGCGCAGTTTGTTGAATCGCGCAACCTCCTTATCTATGAGATGTCGTGCGCCAAGGCGGTCTATCTCTATTCCGTCGATGATTTCCGATAGTTGCTCTATGAGATTGTCTTCGCGGATATATGGATTCTTGCACCGTCGGTCTTGGGCGCGAGTGCATAAGTAATATCTGTAAATCTTTGTCGTTCCAAGCATCTTTACGAATTTCTCTTTATCCATGCAGGTGACGCCGGAACCGCACTCACCACAGGTCATCAAGCGAGTGAAGGCAAATTCACCGACTCGCTTTTTTGGATTCGTTTCCGATACGATTTTCTCTCGCACCAGTTCGAAGAGTTCTCGAGTGATAAGCGCTTCATGCTTGCCGACATACCAGTTGCCGCTTCCGCGCGGGTACTCGAAGACCCCGCAATAAAATGGATTTTTTAGGAGCTCGTAGAGAGTACCGATACTCATATTTTTTCCGCTTCGGGTCGAGAATTTAACTTCTTCTCGTAGCCAGTGGTATATCTTCACTCCGCTCCACCGCTCTTTCCCAACCTTCTCGAATATCATCTTCACGATAGGGGAGCGTATCGGGTCGAGTAGGTACTCGCATTTGTGGTCCGACCTCGTGTCATTGAGATATCCGACTGGTGCCCAGCCGGGAAGCATACCCATCTCGGCTCGTGTTCGCAGACCGCGCTTCACGTTGATACTCTTATTATCGTTTTCAAGCTTCGCCTGCGAGCAAAGGATCATCAGTAGGAACTTTTCATTCGGATTGTTCGAGAATTTCTGACTATACGTCTGTATCTGCACGAGCACTCCTGCATCCATCATGTCGACGACCCGTCCGAGGTCGCCCGCGTTACGGCTGATGCGGTCGGCCGCCCACGTCAGTATCCCGTTGAACTTCCCGGCACGCATTTCGTTGATCATCTCGTTGAATACCGGCCGCTGGCTAGCCTCTTTTGCCGAGTGGCTCTCGCGTTTGACCTCTACCACCTCAAGACCGTCCCGAGCCGCCAGCGCTGACATCTCCTTGATCTGCGAATCGATGGACAGCGCCTGCTGTTCATCTTGCTCAGTGCTCTTTCTGGCGTAGAGGCAGTACCGCACCTTTACCGCCTCCTTGGCCTCTGGTTTAAGCCCTAGAACCCTATCTGTGCCCTCAAATACCGCCTTATTCATTGCATTGTGGTTACTTGCTAATTCGCCCTACCACAATGGATGACGCAACCCGCGCTGTGAGTCCAGACCCTACTTTTTCTTATAATTCTTCAAGAATTCTTCGATATTGACCCCATCGCGTTTAAGTTCGCGTTCTAGTTCCTTTTTGAATTTCTCTTGTGGCTTGCCGGTGCCCCAGTCTGAGATACGCTCTTCGTCCGACATTACATGTGCTGAGCTATGTATCTCATCGTGCGTTTCGTTTTGTTCTGCGCTCTTGCTTGCTAAGAATTTCTCTTTTAGCTCTTCACTTCGAATGAATGTACCCAACATTCCCGATATACGACAAGCCCTGACGATTTGTTCACGTTGTTCATCAGGAAGTATTCCATCGTTATCAACTAAATGATATTCGTGTCGAATGCGTTCGGCGAACCACACATGATTATTCTTAAGCCAGAATATGAGCGCGGTCAGATGGCCTTCCTGGATCTTTTTTAATAGCCCTGATATGGCAATGTCGTTGAGATACTCGCGACCAGTGTTGATTGCCTTGTTGGCGAGACCTTTGAATTCCTTATCTTCCGAGAGCCACTTATAGTATGTTGAACGACCGACCCCGACACGTTCGCAAGCGAGTTGCACGATGCAACATTTTGTCAGATGTTCAAGAACAGCAAGTTTCTGTTCGGCGGTCTTTACAGAAAGCGTTGCCAGACGCTTTTTCTTAGCCAACTGCTTTCCAGTCATACACTAGGAAATTTTCTTCGCCTTTTTTCCGGTTGTCTTCTCCCAGCGGGCAATAATTACTGCGGTATATATCTCGCTCTTTTCCATCACGTAACAGCGACGACCTAGCTTATTAGCTGCAATCAGCGTTGAGCCACTACCCCCAAAGGGTTCAAGAACAAGATCACCGCGTTTCGTCAGTACCTTGAGATACGGCAGGAGAATTTCAACAGGTTTAGTTCCGAAGATGATTCCCTGGCCAGACGACTTCTCGTCTGCCGCAACAAAGTCTACGAAGTCAGTTGGGCAATACTTCTTGCCTTTCCCAGGTCCCTCCCAGTGCGGACTACCAGAGGTTGCGAAGAGCGCGGTCTCATACTGCTCTTGAAAGAGAGGATCGTCTTCTGGCTCATCGTTTAGTACGACTTCACCTGAGGTACCAACAAGCGCTACATCGTGCTTGCTAAAGAATTTGTACTTGGCAGAAAAACCTTGTACGCGGTTGCTCAGATGCCATACAATGGTGTTGCGGTAGCGCCAATGCTTCTCGAGCGCGTTCCATATAGTTCTCAAATTCTTAGGGTTCTCATAGACGATGATTGAGAAGTCAGTTTTTTGCGCCTGAGCTACATTGGCCATCCAGAGGTCGGTAAAGTTCTCTGGTAGTGAGTCGGTGCCGAGATACTTGCGGTCTCGCTTTAAGCCAAAACCTTCAGTCGGCTTGCCGTTTTTCTTTTTGCCCCGAAGGTAATCAAGAATATAGGGCGGATCTGTGAAGCACATATCTGCCTTCTCTCCGCCCATTAGAGCGAGCATATCAGCCTCGATCATGCTGTCACCACAACGAAGACGCGAACCATCCAAGTCGAACATATCACCCTTCTTAATCGTTACCTCGCTGATGTTTAATTTTTCCAATTCACGCTTAAGGTCAAAATGCTCGGGTGTAGTTTCAACCTCGAATATTTCATCAAGCTCAATTGTGTCGAAACCTACATCTTTCAGGAAATCCTCGCCGAAATCCTTAAGTATTGCAAGGTCAAATTCTCCGAGATTCTTGTTCAAACGAATGTTTAATTCTTTTTCGCGTTCTATCTCCGGTATATTCACATACACTACAGGCATTTCTTTGAGCTCAAGATCTTTGGCGACTTTCAGACGGAAGTGTCCACCTACAACTACATTCTCGCGACCTTCGGCTTTATTGCACACGATAGGGTCCACCATACCGAAACGCTGCAAGCTCTCCTTCAATGCAGCAATTTGTGATTCGTTCCACTTACGGGGATTATATTCCGACGGTTTCAATTCACTGATTGGCACATACACGATATTTAAGTTTTCCATAACAAAAAACGAATAGCTTATAAGGCATATTCGGTAGCTCGAACAGGAGGTTGCTTATTCAGTTAAATTAACTATACACCCCTGCTGTGGTGTGCAAATTATTTTGAGAGTATTTTCCGGCTCTTGAAGAGCCGCACTGCTTTTTCTTCAATTGGACACTTCAATCAACGTTTATAACAGAAAGTATATGTCAATACTGTCAATGAAAGCCGCTTAAAATAGTTATCCACAAGGCCCTTCGCAAACGTCGAAATCTAAGCTAGGGTGCAAGGCGATAGCTGAAAGTGCTATCATTCTTTTACAACCGAATATGCGCCTAAACCCTTCGGGGCATGGCGTAAAAAACCGTCCAAGGTAAAAAGCTCCTCGTCAGGAGCACCTTGGACGGTCCCTCCGGGAAACTGGGGGTGGGTGGCGCAAGTCATCGCCTGGCGGGGAGCTTTTTGTATCCCGCTAGTTAAATCCGTCCAAGGAAATGAAAACCGTCCAACCCGACCAAGCGGGTCATCTTGGATTTTTAGATCAATACGCAACCGACAGCGAAATATTTTCGCTTCGTTCTGGTAAGCAAATTTCTATACCAAAGTATTTCCTTGACCTTAAGAAATGGGAAGGAGTACCGATTGCCAACACATATAACAATAAAGCGGTCATCGATTGGAACGGTGAGCCGGTATTCGCCGAGTTAGCCGTTCTGCGACTATTCCAGTCGAACGGATGGAAAGGCGTGTGGGTCGATTCGTATCGGAGAAAATTCAGAGTCGGTCTGCCAGACGTGGTCGATCCGATAGAATTACCGGAAGCACAAACACAGCTATTAAATACTCTTCGAGAAAAGACTGGACGTTTCGGAGGATGTTGGGACTTACTGCTGTGGAAGGGCGACGACACACTTTTCGTCGAATTAAAGCGACGAGGGAAAGATAGAATACAGATCACCCAAACTGACTGGCTTTCAGTGGCTCTCGAGTCGGGTCTGGCTAAAGATAACTTTGCGATCGTCGAATGGGATTTTTCTTTGCCGAACCGTCTTATATTTGAGTATCCAGAGGACAGAAAATTCTTTGTCGATCTACTATCTGGCGGAGACGAAGAAAAATTCGACAAAGAATTTTCCGATTACTTCGATTTCAACCACCAGGCTATCAAGCGTTGGGTGTTTAATAAAACGAGCAAGAAAGTACTAGCAGAGCTTATTGAGAAATATGGTGGTAAGTGTCAGCTTCGGATTCATCCCGAGTGCAGTACGACCGGTGTGTGGCATCCGGATCATATAATCCCGCTCGCATCCGCAGAATTACATAGGAAACTGAGACATCTCACAAACAATTCGGATGGCTCTAAGCCCGAGTCGGTGAGCTACGGATCAAACCACCCGAAAAATCTCACATTAGCCTGCGAGAAGTGCAATTTGCGCAAAAAACACCGCATAATCTGGCCAGTACCTAAAGATGAAGAAAGTTGCTAAAATCAAGGTAATGCAATTGTCAGACAACGAAAAACGTGATGCCATAAAATACCTTGAAGCTGGGAAGCCACTCCCAGAGAAATACCGCTTTCTGCTGTTCGGTGAGACCCAAGAAGTCGAGCTTCTTTGGAATGGGAAAACAAACGAAGTGACAAATGTCGTCCTGCCTTTCCAAGTCATTGAACAAATTGATGAACCGAGGAGTAATGAGAAATTTGGCACTACTGATTCTCTTTTTGATACAACGGGCAGACAAATAACTGGCTGGACGAATAAGCTAATCTGGGGAGATAACAAGCTTATCCTCTCTTCTTTAAAGAATGGTCCTTTACGGAAGGAGATAGAAGCACACGGCGGCTTGAAGTTGATCTATATAGACCCGCCTTTTGATGTGGGGGCTGATTTTTCAATGGATATAAAAATTGGCGATGGAGAAGATGAAGAAAGCTTTACTAAAAAGCCGTCGGTCATAGAAGAAATCGCGTATCGTGATACTTGGGGCAAGGGGGCTGATAGCTTTATCGCGATGATCTATGAACGCCTGAAGCTCATGCATGACCTGCTTGCAGAAGACGGAAGCATTTATGTGCATTGTGATTGGAGAGTCTCGAGTTATATGAGGCTTGTGTTGAATGAAATATTTGGATTGGATAATTTTATTGCAGAAATAATATGGAAAAGATCCGACAGCCACAACGACTCTAAGACCATAGGTGCCGTTGACGACAGAATTCTTTTTTATAGCAAGGGGGATAACTTCATATTCAACAAGCAGTACGTACCAATGACAAGCGAAGTAATTGATGCTTGGTACAAAAAAGATGAGAATGGAAAGTTGTATAAGTTGGAAAATACTCTAGCCCCCGGTGGTAGAGGACCGATTTATGATTGGCATGGAGTAACTCGTGCTTGGCGTTATACGAAAGAAAACATGAAGAAACTTGAAGACGAGGGCAAGCTTTACCATACAAAAACAGGCTATCCTAAAAAGATTGTTTACCTCGAAGAGAGTAAGGGCGTACCTATAAATACCATTTGGACTGACTTGAGATTGGTAAATCGAACTTCTCATGAACGTTTAGACTACCCTACACAAAAGCCTGAAAATCTACTTGAGAGAATAATTACAATGTCGACTGGTGAAGGCGACCTGATTGCAGATTTTTTCTGCGGTTCCGGGACTACTCTTTCTGTTGCGGAGAAGCTGAACAGAAAATGGATCGGTTCTGATCTCGGAAAGTTTGGAATACACACAGCGAGGAAGCGACTTATAGGAGTGCAGAGAGAATTAAAGAAAGCAGGAAAAGATTTCCGTGCTTTTGAGATTTGGAATGTTGGTAGATATGAAAGAGAAAATTTCCTCGCAGTGAATGATGATTTACGCGCAGAAGAAAAGGCCAAGCAAGCAGTGAGAAAAGAGAAGGAGTTCGTTAAGCTCATCATTTCGGCGTATAAGGCCGAACCAGTAGATTCCTTCGTAAACATGGTTGGTAAAAAAAGAGATCGCTTGGTGGTTGTGGGACCTATCAATGCACCAGTCTCATCTAAATTGGTGCAGGACATTGTTGCCGAATGTAAGAAGAAAAATATTACTAAAATCGATGTGCTCGGATTCGACTATGAGATGGGTCTTGATTTCGGAGAGTATAAAAGTCAAGGAATTGATATTGCGTTTATGATTATTCCGAGGGAAGTTTTTGATAAAAAGGCGGTTGAGAAGGGACAGGTGAAGTTTTACGATGTTGCATTCATCGAAGCGAAGCCGATAATTAAAGGAAAGGGTAAAGGCAAGGAGCTCTCGATCGAACTTTCTGATTTCTCTGTATTCTATAATCAAGACGATTCAGGCGAAGTAGCAGAAACTCTTCGCCCCGGTGGAGCTAAGGTAGTCGTGGAAAACGGACAGGTCGTAAAAATATCGAAAGATAAAACAACGGAGCTGATTTCAAAAGAGGTTTTGACGAAAAAGTGGAGCGACTGGATTGATTATTGGGCGGTGGATTTTGATTTTGCGAGTAGAAAAGAAATCATCAAGGTCATAGAGAATGATGAAGAAAAAGAAGTTTGGACTGGCGACTATATTTTTGACAACGAATGGCAAAGCTTCCGCACAAAGAAGAACAGGAACCTTGAACTTATTTCCGTGGCTAAGGAGGTGCCGAAAGGGACTTATAAAGTCGCGGTAAAGGTCGTGGATATTTTCGGTAATGACACAACGAAGGTGTTGGAAGTAAAAATATAGCTATGGCCCTCCCTAAAGATTTTCCAAGAGACCCATATGCGGTACTAGATCCGGGCATTCGCTGGTTTCCAGCTGACGAGGATTTAAGAGAGAAGGGCTTTGATAAACTCATCCCTCCACTTGTCGCTGATCTCCGCAAGAAGATAAAGGAGTGGAGGGATAAAGACTATGAAGGAGCTAGTGAGACCTCGAAGGCGCTCTTGAACTGGTGGTTCAAGGAAGAACATATTTTGTATGACCAACACGGTGCGTCATTTCATTTCAGGTATTATTTCGCTCAAAGAGAAGCGTTAGAGACCGTCATCTGGCTCTATGAGGTTGCCAAGGTGAAGGATAAATACGACCTCATTCGCTATAACTCGACTGGTGTACTAAGTCCACAAATGTTTACAGAAGAGTGGCTACGCTTCGTGATTAAGATGGCCACAGGCGCAGGTAAGACTAAGGTTATGAGCCTTGTTGTGGCATGGGCGTATTTCCATAAGAAATATGAGAAAGATTCCAAACTCGCAAAGAACTTTCTTTTGATAACGCCGAATGTCATCGTCTTCGAGAGAATCAAGAACGATTTCGCTGGTCTGAAGATATTCTTCAGCGACCCTGTTCTGCCAGAAAACGGATACCAGGGTCAAAATTGGCAGGATGATTTTCAAGTCACTTTGCACCTACAAGATGATTTGAGGAATGTTTCAGATACTGGAAATATATTCCTCACGAATATACACAGAGTTTTTGAGAACGATGTAAAAGAAGTGGGTCCGGAAGACGAAGACACCTCGGTTTATTTCTTAGGAAATAAACCCGTTACAAAGACGAATGATTCTACTGTTGATCTCGGAATGATTGTCAGAGATATAGACGAGCTTATTGTTCTGAACGACGAGGCGCACCATCTGCATGACGACAAATCCGCGTGGGTAAAATCCATTCAGGATATAGATAATCGGTTGAAGCAGAAGGGATCCGGTCTAGCTCTACAGTTGGATGTTACAGCAACACCGAAGAAAAATGATGGATCTATTTTTGTTCAGACGATTTCCGACTATCCGCTCGTTGAGGCTATCCATCAACGAGTAGTGAAAAATCCGGTCGTTCCAGATGCAGCGAGTAGAGGAAAACTCAAAGAGAATCAGAGCGCATTATTTAGTGAGAAATACAGAGACTACATAAATCTTGGCATCGAAGAGTGGCGGAAGACATACGAAACGCTAAAGCCAATGGGCAAGAAGTCGATTCTTTTTATCATGACGGATGATACGAAGAATTGCGACGAAGTGGCTGAATATATTGAAACGAGCTTTGCGGATTTGAAGGGTGCTGTTCTAACTATTCACACCAATAAGAGTGGCGAGATTTCGGAGAATGTATTGGGGAAAAATAAAGATGAGTTAACCATACTCAGACAACAAGCGAACGATATAGATAGCTGGGAGAGCCCATTCAAGGTGATCGTATCCGTGATGATGCTGAAAGAAGGGTGGGATGTGAAGAATGTCACAACGATTGTTGGACTCCGACCGTATGCGGCCGACTCGAAGATCCTACCTGAACAGACACTCGGTCGCGGTCTTCGCCGAATGTTCTTCGGCAGAGATGATGTCGAGGAATATGTGAGTGTTGTTGGTACTCCCGCATTTATGGATTTCGTCGAGTCAATCAACGGCGAGGGAGTGATTCTAGAGAAGAAGGCTATGGGTACCGGCACAAAACCGATTACGCCTATGGTCATCGAGGTCGACAAGGATAATCCAAAGAAAGATATAGAGAAGCTAGACATTGAGATCCCAGTGATGTCTCCGAGGATACAACGAGAGTATAAAAATCTTGCAGAGCTGAATGTCTCTAATTTTGGAAATGAGAAAGTAAAAGTGAAGACATTCTCCGAGGAAGAGAAAAGAGAAATCGTGTTTAAGGATGTGGTTGATGAGAAGACACACCATACGACCGTGCTAACGGGGGATATCGAGCCGGATTACCAAAGTGTTATCGGCTTTTTCACGCAAGCTGTGATGAGAGATCTAAGGTTATTTGGTTGCTACGATATTTTGTTCGGTAAGGTAAAGGAATTCGTTCAAGGCCATATGTTTGATCGGCCGGTGAATCTGTCAGACCTGAATACTTTGAGGAATCTATCTGAAATAGAATATATACGCCTCATTAAGAGCTCATTCAAAAAAGCGATCAATGAACTAACTGTTCAGGACAGCGGAGATACGGAAATCAAAAACTACATAAAAATCAGCGAGGCACGGCCATTCGTTGTGAATGACAAGTCTTATCTAATCCCAAAAAAATCAGTCTTCAATAAAATTGTTGGGGATAGCAATTTTGAGCTTGCCTTTGCTGATTTCCTCGAGAATTGCGATGACGTGATATCTTTTGCAAAGAACTTTGAGAATAAAGAAGCCACTGCGCTCAGGATCGAGTATAAAAACTCTGAAGGATCTATCGCTAATTATTATCCAGATTTTTTCGTCAAAAAAGACGACAAAACTGTGTACATAATTGAAACGAAGGGTCGTGAGGAGGAAGACGATAAGTTGAAGTTCCAAAGACTGCAAAAATGGTGCGAAGACGTCAATGCTCGCCAAAGCAGGACAATGTATAAGGCACTCTACATAAAACAGGAGGAATGGGAAAAAGATAAGCTAAAGAATTTTGATGAGGTCGTTAGAGTATTTAATTCTAAATAATGTGGCTACCTTATTACCGAAAGACGACAAGGGTTACTCGGTAAACTTAGATGTAAATAACCCCAGAAGGGACGAGATTTGTGACTTTCTAGATTCCTTCAATGCACTTGAGAAGTTCTGCGAAGTCAGGCCTTCAATTTTATTGAAAGGTGGCTGGTATGCAATGCAGAGGGAGAATAGAATCCAAAATCTGGATTGGATGGCACAATCAGCCCACTCATTTAGGGAGATACATTACGGCATTCTAGACAGTAAGACTTTGATTTTTAAGACGAAGCGGTTTCTCATTTTGAATGCAATAAAGTTCTTCAACTACAAAACTAATAACATTCCAAAAACTAGGAAGGATAAAATCTCAGACTCGCTAAAGACTTATGTTGCAGATGAAGCCAAACGGCAAGAAATATCGACAGCAATAAATAAAGTACATATTGCCTTTACAAAAATAGCTCACCATTTTAAGGAGCGAGACAGTCTCAAGGACACCTTGAAGATATTTGTATTTCTTAAAATTACCCAGAGTAATATAGCCGCGATTGAACCGGAGAGCTTCGAGAGTCTCGTAGATATATTTGAGAATCTGATTCTTGATATAAAGCCAAGAGGTCTGACCTCCCATAAAATAATCGACGACATACTCCTGAACAAGAATTTCGACGAGAAGATAATCAGATCGATTTGTCTTTCGGGTGGCAATCCAGACACTAAGCGATACTTTTTCTCTAAGGCGGATGAGATTTGGCTGAAATGGCTCTGGGAGAAAGGGTTACTGGACGACTTAAAGAAACCCGCTTTAGATACATCTAAGTATTCGTATCGTCTACCAGAGCTTGAATATTTAACTCGTATGGTAGGGAAAGAGCCCAAAATGGTTACCGAGATAATGAACTCAGTTACTATCTCAAAGGAAACTTTTAATCCAGAAGTGGTCGATAGATTTACTTGGATCATCAGTTTACTTCCTGTCGAGCAAACAAAGATTTTGTTTCCAAAGATTTTGCGTGAAAGCTGGGTGCAACTCATGTCCCCATTTCATAGATCAGGATACGAATATATAAAAATTGTTGAAAAGTTAAAAGAGTCTGGAGACCCTGATGCATTAATCGGTCTGGCAAAAATTATTCTGACACCACGCTCCAAAGAGGAAGTTCAGGCAATAAACGGTTATATATCATCAGATAAATTATTCTATCTTAACGACATAACAGAGACCGGCCTCTTTGATCTGCTTTTGGATACCAGAAATACAGAGAAAGAAAAGACACTTGCGTTAGCACTCGACGTGCTAGGTAAGGTAGTTACCAACGGCAAGGACAGAGAAGTTGTTTTTAAGGAATCGGAGCCTTTTTATTTGCTTGATGTAGATATTTTCACGATTGAAGTAAATAACGAAAGAAAATCATATACGAAAGATGATATTGAGAATCTCATTGCTCTGGCAAAGAAACTTATTGATGAGCTGTTCTCTTCAGCTTGTGATAACCCAGCTGAGGTTAGAAGATTGTACGATACCAACATTTCTGGCCTTCCTGACAGCAGGACTTTGTACAAGCTCAGACTGTACACGGCCACACGATGTCCATCTGTCTTCAGGCAAGAAATTAAAACCCTGCTGTTTAGAGTTTTCGAGGTTGGAGAACGGTACTTTGAAATTGAAGGTGGGGCGGAATATCATAGTGCATTAATTGCCGGTTTTAGTGCACTTGATGCAGATACAGCTCAGCGAGAGTATGTCGCGAAAGTATTTGAGTATTTTGGAGCAAAACTTGAAAATGAGGATAAGGAGAAATGGAGGCGAGAGGCCGGACTTGAAATCGTTACTTATATTAAAACTTATTTAACGAAGGAAGAAATTGAACAATCAGAAAAGCTGTTTGGAAAACTTCCAGAGGGTAAGAAGTTATCCCCACACCCAGAAGCAACTATGGGTGAGGCAGGAATCGTGGCCCACCGATCTCCAATAAATGTCAGTGAATTCTCCGTTGAACAAATTGTTGAACACCTTAAAACTGACTGGTCCCCTACAGTACTTAAAGAACAGTACGGTGGGGATGATTTCCTTAGTCCTCGTGGAACTGAAGGACTCGGCGATGCGTTGAAAGACGATGTCAAAAAGCGACTAGATTCGTATCTAGAGAAAATAAACGATTTCTTCGACAGAGATAACATTGCGCCCCACTATGTTTATTCGGTGATTCGTGGAATCGAGGAAATGTTAAGAAACAAAGAGAAGATTTCTTTAGAGCAGGCCGGTAAGCTCGTAGATTTCTTTGAATTCGTTAAAAACGAGGGCTTGAAGACTCCTTTCAAGAAGGCTGACGATAAAGAGTGGCTAGCAGACTGGATTGAAGTTCATAAAGTTATTGTAGACGCATTGCTGTATCTTACGGAAAACAAGGATTTAAAGGTGTCACTACATTCGGCATATCGAGACAAAATCCGCGACATAATTTCGTATCTACTAACTATTGAGAGTAGCCCGTCTAAAGAGCACGAAAAACCAGAATATGGCGAACCGTACCATGTGGCAATCAATTCAGTACGTGGCCGTGCGTACGAAGCATTTGTTATCTTTACTGAGAATGACGGAAAGGCTCTTGCTGAAGATGTAAAAAGTATTTACAGACAGTCTCTTAACGATGAATCAATCGCGGTACACTTTGTCATCGGGCGTTATCTAGCTACTTTCTATTTTCGAGATAAAGAATTTATAAAAGAGACACTCCCTGAAATCTTCCCGAAGGATGATCCCGTAAAAAAGGACATGTATTTAGCCTCGTGGGAGGGATACCTATCAAACACCTTATATGACAAGCTCTTTGCAGAGTTCAAGAACTATTACGAACATGCCATCATGCTGGACCCATCCGTATATACAGAGAGGAAATATACTAGGAGTTTAGATGAATTACTCGCGACACACCTTGCCCTCGCTTATGCTAATCTAGACCTTAAAATAGGTGACCCATTGTTTGATCTATTCTGGAAGACTCCCAACGCAACGAGACATTATGAGTTTGCATCTTTTCTTGGACGAAGTTGTTTAACTCGAGATAGTGCTGGTGATGAATGGTTAAAGGAAAATAAGGTAAGCAAAGAAAAGCTTATTGAATTTTGGAATTGGATGCTGGCCACAGATATCCCGATTGATGCGAAGGCTTTTGCAGGGTTTGGTTTCTGGGTGAATCCAGATAAGGAAGTCATCGATGAAAAAATCATTGTTAAAAATTTAGTTGCCACACTCAAGAAGTCCAATGGAGAAATTGATTGGGACTACGGTTTAATGCAACGTCTTAAAGTATTTGCAGGAATTGATCCCGTAAATACATTAGAAATCATAAAGAATTATCTCCTTCTTGATGGCGAACTTAATCCTCACAGGAGGTCTCCTTTGTTTAGTCTTGAGAATGAAATCAAAGAAGCTCTCGTCATCATCTATAAAGATCCAACACTGAAGAGTGCTGTCAAAGATTTAGTCGATATCCTGATTGAGAAAGGCAGTAGCTCATTCTGGGGGTTAAAGGACGTTCTTGGGGGGATAAGTAAATGATATGAACAATTTGGAGAACGAAATTAATAAGATGAAATCCTTAGCTTATAAGGGTCGATTTAGCATTTATTATCAACCAGACGAGTGTCTGGTTAGAACCTATTTTAAAGATGGTAGTCAGCATAAAGAGATCGGAAAGACCCTCGAAGAAGCCATATCCAAAATGGTTAGATTTCTGAAAAGTCAGTCACTGTAGACACTTTCGCACTCCTTTTTATAGTGTCTATCGTGTCTATTGAAGGGTACAGTACCGCCGCCCTAGTTGGCCGATCTAAAGCGAGCAAAAACCCTTCAAATCATTGGGAACCGACCCATACCGGCCCCCATCGACTAAGGGGGAAGGAAGGTGCCCAGAAAACCTTGTAACTCCCTATGGGTACGGGTACAGTACCGGCCTGGGCAACACGGTTGTGACGCCAGGAACCAGTACCGTTCCCCATTGGGACCAGTACAGTACCGCCAGGCATCACGTAAGCAAAAGCCGCGAGAAGCTCGTTTTTCGTTACTGATACACTCTCAATATGACCCGCGAGGCATTTGAGAAATTAGTGCAAGAAGGCTTTCTTTTAATACCAGAAAGGTTTCGCGAGAAGATACAGAATGTCGCACTCCTCGTGGAGAACGAACCATCAGAAGACATACGAAAGTTGGAAGATCTTAAAGAGGATGAGACACTCCTCGGGTTATATCGGGGCATACCCAATACCGTGCGCGGCGACACCTACGGTGTCGGAGAGACACTCCCGGACACCATTACGCTTTACCAATTGCCAATAGAAAAAGTGGCGCTCGAAGATGGAGAGGACGTCCGGAAAGTCATCGCCGAAACCATTTGGCATGAATACGCGCACTATTTCGGCATGGACGAAGACGAAGTGCAGTTCCGCGAATCTATGCGAAACCCGGGAAGTAGTCGGTTTTGATATTGAAGCGGAGTGAGTCAAATAAAAATACCCGCAGTGGCAAGGCCACATACGGGTATTGAGTTGCTCGGTACTACCGAGCGGCGCGTTCACGGATCTCAGCAAAGCTTTGATCCACGAGGAGTTCGCCGTCTTTGAATACCGGCACCAGCTCGTTCTTGAGGCCGAGCTTTTCGGCTTCTTCTTCACGTACCGTGTAGTACACCCCGTCTTTGCAGACGAGCGCCAAACGACCGGCCTTGGAACGCTTGCCCGGGTCGGTGATGGGATCTTTCATTACATCCCGCCACGTCCCGTTCACTTCCGTCGCCGAGCACTTGAACGCGAACTTCTGCGTGTCGCGGTCCATCTTTTGCAGAAGCCCGCCGCCCGAACCGAACGCGACATTGTCGGCAGACCAGCCAGCGATTTTCATCGCAACCAGCACTTTGTCGAGCATCTCGTAGTCAATGCCGTCGCCCTGGATGACACGCACTTTCGGATTGAGGACCTTGTAGCCCTTCTTGTTCACTTCATATCCGAACGCATCGCCCAAGATTTGGAGCACGCGCACCACGACATCGGGCGGATACCCGCTGTCAGGACGTACCACGAGCACACCATCGCGCGCCAGCACCGCTTCTTTGAGTTCTTTGCCCCAGATTTCGCGGCAAGCGTTGTAGATATCGTAGCTGTCAGAAACCACAGCGACGAGACCGGTCGGGAAGGCCTTCAGCATGTTTGCGTAGGCATCCTTCTCGTTCTCGTATCCCCACGAGGTAATCGTGGAGTGTTCTGCGGCAGGAATTGAGAACCCTGCCATCGGCTCGCCGTAATACTTCCTGGCTACGCGGATGCCCTGGAAGGTGTCCGTGCCCTTGAAGCTGACCAAGTGCGCCGAGTCGCCGATGCCCGCGGATTCAACTGATGTTGACCCACGGAAACCGAAATCGTGCACTTTGAAGTCGATGAGCGAGGTGTCGCCGGTCGCTTCAAGGTAGTTCAGCACCCGAAGGCGCATGTACCTGCTCTGTGTGGCGACCGTTGAGGGGTACCAGATCATCGAGAGCAGTGTTTCCACGTAGTTGGTCACCCACGGCAATTCCGGATCGGTATTCTCGACCGTCATCAGGACATTCCTTGCCGGCACATTGGTGCCTTCAGGAACGGCTTTGATGATAATCGGGAGCCGGCCGCCATGCACCGTGAGTATCCTGTCCCAACCTGCGCGGTTGTAGATGCTGTTCGTGCCGAAGTGCGCCTCAAAGTCGTCAGCCGCCTCGTCGACATTTTCAGGCGTTACGATGCGGCCGGAGAGATAGCGCTTCAGGTAGTACTGGAGACCGTAGAACGTTACTTCAGAGAATACTCCACCGCGGCTCTCGAAGTACGAATGAATCTTCATCGTGCCGGGAGGGAGTTGGTTCCAGTGCGAGACCTTGTAGCTGTCGGAGAGTTCAACGGTGTTGATTTCGCCGTTTGCGCCGATGCTCGGATTGCCTTTGTTCGCATTCATGATGTTTCCTTTTCAGTGTGTGATGGGACCTGCAGATGATGTTGCAATTACTTCTTGAGTACTTCGACGACTCGCTTGATGAGCGACCGGTGCGCTTCGACGATGTTGTTCGCATCAATCGAGAGCGAGTGCCATGCAACTCTTGCGAGGTCGTCTCCGGCGCGCGGCGCGCCGGCCATGTGGGTTGTGACGAAGAGAGCGGTCATAATCTTGTCGCGCTCTCGCTCATACCGCCAATCATTCACACGATACGAACCAGCGTAGGTAAGTTCGTGCGTCATGATGTTTCCGGCTTCTTCTTTGAGTTCCCGCTGGGCTGTCGCTTCGAGCGATGTGTCGCTCGGATCGACAAACCCTCCGATGAGCCGCCACTGGTCGCCGTCCGTTTCCTTTTGTCCGAGAAGAATCTCGAGCGCCGGATACCGGACGACGGCAATATCGACCGTTTGGTACGAGATTGCCGGCCGCAATTGTTGTGCCGCGATCATCCCCTTGCGAAAGGAAGGATTCCATTCGATTGGAGCTGATGCGCATGCACGCTCACTCGTTCCCGATATTTCTGGTACCATCGGCACCACGACTATCGGTAGCTTGCCCGAGTAATGGGGGACGAAGCTGTCGCGAGAGGCGTAGAGCCTGATGTGTGCACCGGGGAACGTCTGTGCGAGAAGCGTGTCCAGTTTGTTTGACCAGACGGCATCGTCGGGGTGGTCGGAATGTTCGAGCACCACGACATCCGGAAATGATTCCCGGATACCCTGCGCCCGTACCGGGTAGGGAAGGGGGTTGCGCTCCGTAGGGAGTGAGTCGCCCTTTCCGAGAACTACCGTAGTCACATCACACTCGCGTAGGGCCCACCGGATAAGGTGTTTGTGCCCTTCATGAAGTTCAGCAACCTGGAATCGTCCAACAACTACACCAACTGTTTTCAAGCTTTTCATGTGTTCCTCCTCGTTTTCAAAGAACCGTTTCGGATAAAGATTAGTGTACTAAGTACACTAAGTAAGGGTAAAAAATATATGGCTCCTACCCCTCTCTACCCACCTAAGTGTATCTTATACACTATCACTTTTCCTGTCAATACCCCCTGTGGATATCGGGTTTTATAAAACTTCTACTTCCTTGACCTTATCAGAAGAAAAACGATAAAGTTGCGCGGGTCGAAACGCACCGCCAGTCCGTTTGTGGGGAAGGGGAGCGATGAAATGAAGCTTCAATATTTTCTTGCGGAAGTTCCTTTTATCAAGACTGGAGTGCAGGATGCTCTCATACGCATGTTCGAGTTCGGTGAGTGTGAATTCTTTTGGCATAAGCTTCCCGATGAGTGTTGTGTATGTTATGCGAGAACGCAGTCGGTCAATTGCCACAACCAACATCTGATCGTGGTCATAGGCAAGTCCTCTGACTTCGCTCACCGGGCTCCACCACGCATCGGACGTATCAAGTCGTTCTTTCGTAGAGAGTTTTTCCCACGGTGTGAGTGCGAGATACGCGACGGCGACCACGCGGCCGCGCGGGTCACGCTTGAGTTCACTAAAGGTGTACAACTGCTCAATGTAGATTTCTCTCGCATCGAGCAGACCCTTTGTCCGTACCAAACGCTTTGCGGCTTCCTCGGCCGTTTCCTTGGGGTCAATAAGACCGCCCGGCATACCTCTACTGTTCGAGAAGTGGGGAGGACGTTGTACCTTGGTGAGGCGCACAAGGAGCTTGTTGTCGCGGATGGTGAACATAACAACATCTGCGGCGATGATTGCAAATTGAAAGTGTTCCGGCACAGTATTTCTTTTCTTCATAGAGATATGTTGGGAATTGTGTCGCGTGGGTTACTTATTGTCAATACTACACCTTATCCACAGGTCTGTAAACGTATGCTTGACACTAACTCTCATCAGGAGTATTCTCGAGATTAGAGTTAGTGTGTCAATTACACACCTGATCTTTGCCAACATAATACACTCGTTTGACACAGTACTGGCAAAGTCGTACTCTGCATCCGGATAGCAGTTCATAGCTACCACATCTAAGCAACTCAACCAGCAGCAGTAGTGAACAGGAGAAACGCCATGAAATATCTGCCTCTCACCGTGTTCAACAAGGCCGGTGCGACCAGTAACGTGTTTTTGGTCGCCGGCGGGGAACGGATCAACAAAGGTCTCGGCTACATAGGGGTCGTCCCTGTATGGAAGTCAGTGGCCGTTGTACCGACTTCGCCACGCACGGAAGACTTCCAGATCGCCGAGCGTTCGAAGGACAATCAACCGATGACGGTCACGGGCAACGTATCGATTGTGCTCGACCCCGAAACGGCAGTCGCGAGGTACGATTTCTCCGTCGACGTTTCAAGTGGTGCCTACGTGACCCCGTTCGACTCCGCGCTCAGGGCGGCAGTGATCGAAGTGATACAGGGAGCTATCCGCGAAGTTGCAGGCTCCCTCAGCATCATCGATGCTCCCAAGTCGTACAAGGCCTTCGAAGAAAGGGTCAGGAGAGCGATTGAAGCCGCAAAAGTCGTGATCAAGACCAAAGGCTTTAGCTTCGAAACGGTCAGCGTGACGAGGGTTGCGCCGACCGACCGCGAAGTCGAAGCGTCCATAGGCGCCGAAGAGCGCTTCGCGATTCTCGAAAAGGCCGACAAGGCCAACCACGACCGCCAGATGAGGGCCCTCAAGGACCAGCTTGAAATCGGCGAGGAAGAAGCGGAAAACAGGCTTGCTCTCGAACGGAAACGCGACGAACTCCTGGGTGAGAAGAACAAGAACGATCTGAAGGCAGCCCAAGGAGAACAAGCGGCAACCAAGAAACGTCTCGAGGCCTATGCCGATGTCAATCCTGCGACTCTGCTCGGCGCGGCGGTTCTCCGACTTTCCGAACGTGGTGGTGTCGAACATCTCTCGATCGTCCCCGAAATGTTTGCGGCGGCCAAGGCCGGTGCCGACACGGGCAGGTGAGCGCGATGGTGAGCCGCGTTGTGCTTGTCACCAAACGCTCGCCGCTTGAGGAGCTCGTGCTCAAGCATCTAACGTTCAACAAAGCCGAGTTCGCACTTAAGGCGGCAGGGCAGTCTATAGCGACGTATGTCGAAGAGGACAGTCGTTACCAGGCTGCCGTAACTGCCATACGTGCGCAGGTCCCAAACGATCTGCCCGTTTCGGTGATGCGGCGCGATGAACTCGCGAACGCGAACTTCCAATTCCGGGATACGGACCTCATCGTGGTCTGCGGCCCGGACGGACTGTTCGTCAACGTTGCACGGTATGTTCGCGACCAGTTGGTGCTCACGGTGAATCCTGGTGTCTTTGGGGCTGGCGCACTTATGCTTTTCCCGCCCAGCAAGGTGGGGGGCGTAATAGCGTCGATCCAAAACGGGACGCACCATGTCGAACGGTTGCCGCTCCTCAAAGCGGTCATCGACGATGAGCGGGTGATGTGGGCGGCCAGCGATATCTTTGTCGGGCGGACCGACAAGGTCTCAGCGTGGTACGAGCTGTTGTTTGGTCGCGTGCAAGAAGTACAGGGCTCCGATGGGGTCCTCGTATCGAGCGGTATCGGATCGACCGGCTGGATACAGTCTGTCGTCAATATGGTAGAAGGGCTGACGCGAGAGGGGACTCCCCACAAGCTGAAGCAGCTTCCTGCCGCGGCAAGCAATGAACTCGTGTTTGTCGTCCAAAATCCGATATCGTCCCCGACCACTGGCCATTCGATCATAACCGGCAGGATCACTCCCAGTAAACCGCTTTCGCTGTATTCGCGCATGCCCGAAGGAGGATTCATTTTTTCCGACGGAATGCTTGAGCAGGCGGAAGCATGGAATGCCGGGAGCTGGGTGGCAGTTACGGTCGGAGACCGGTATGTACAGCGGATCGTTCCTTGAACACACGAGCTATGACTCGGGCCGACAGCGCAATGCTGCCGGCTTTTTCTTTTGTCTAGGCGAAGCCGGGAAAGTAGTCGGTTTTGATAGAGAAGCGAGAGACGCCCATATCGTGGAGGGTCTTTTCAAACGCGGTTACCATGCCGTGCGGGCCGGAGAGGTAGAACGTGCGCTCTTTGTAATCGGGAACTTCTCGAGCAATCATCGCGCCGTCGATTCTACTTGTGTAAATCGTCTTCATACCAATCTCGCGCTCAGCAGTATCGAAAATATTTTTATAGGCAATCTCGGAAGCTGTCTTGTTTGAATAGAGAAGTGTGACGGTGCGCGTATCTTTTGTATCCATCAGGTACTGTACCTGACTGCGGAAGGGGGTCACGCCGATACCACCGGCGATGAATACGAGTTTTTTCTTTGGATTTTTCGGCAAGACAAAGTCTCCGGCAAGACTCGAAGCAGAGATAACGTCACCAATCTTTAGTGCAAGGAGAGCGCGTTTGAAAGTGCTCTCTGGCTCATAAATCTTCACCCCAAGTCGCACGGTGTGTTCAGTGGGTGATGAGGCGATGGTGAAGAAGCGCCGGTTCCCGCGGTCGTCGCTCGGACTGTGCCCCAATGTCCATTCCAAGTATTGTCCTGGATGGAAGGTGAGCGGCTTGTCTGGGGTGAATACAAATTCAAACGTGCCGGCAGCAATCTTGTTCTTCTCTGCGAGCGTGAGCATGAAGCGTCCCTTGGGACTCACAAGGGCGACGAACAGGTTACCGACGAGGAGTGCAAGCTCCGGTGAGAAATAGAAGGACCCAAGGTGAATAATGGAGGTGAAGAGAAGACCGACCAACGCCCCGTACAACACTCTCAAAGTTCGGCTGGGTGGTGCAGTCAAGGGTTCGGTGAGCATCACAAAAGCGAAGAAAAGAAATGAAGAGTATTGGAATGTGTGCGCGAGTATGGCAATCGGACTGCCGTGGGAAGTGAGAACGATAGTCAGCAGCACGACGACGAAAAAAGAAAGGACGAGATCAAATCTGCGGATTTTGCGCACAATGAGCAATCCGCCAAGGAGCACAAAAGGGAGGAGCACCAGATTTCCATCGATCCACCACGTTGCCGATTGACCAAGAATAAGCGCCGAGAGCGCAACGCCAAAGGCCGCGGGATTGAAAATATGTTTTCTGCCGATAGTGAAAATATATTTCGATGCCATTGCTCCCGCCGATACAAAAATGAGAAAACCAATACTCGCATAATTGTTGAGGGTAGCGGGGGCGAGTATGAGCGCGAGAATAAAAGCGGTGATATACACTGATTCGACATTCGGTATTGCTCCGGACCATTTCGCGAATATATAATTCGAACCCCAACATAGGCTTACAATAAGCAGCGTTGAGAATATAAGGTCTATGGGACTATAGGGAAGGAGACCAAAAGAGCAGAAAAGTACCGCCACCGCGAGAAGCGCGATAAGGACGTACAGCACAAGGCGGTACATCGTGATTCTGTTCAGGAATTTGTCGATAAAAGTCACGTCTATGAGTATAGCGCGAGAGTACTAGCGAAGAAATATCTGACATGGTATTGATGCTGTAGAGGAGGAAACCATGGATCAATCAAACCACCATGATCAGCCAGAGCTATGGTTTCGACCAAGCCCGGCAATGTCTTTCAGTGCTCTTTTATCGCTCTTTGAGGTAGAAGAAATAACAGCCACACCTCGTCTCGGGAAACGCGATGCTATGCATCCGAAAGGATACGTCCTAGGTACTGTAGTGACCGCCCGTCTATTTGACGAAAATCGGCAAGAGCGGATTCACAAGAAGGTATATATCGATCGTGTCACGAGCAAACTACTCCGTGACATTACGGGGTTTGAGTTGAAAGAAACTAGGTATCGCTCGGCGTCATTGCTACAGGAAGACCTTTCCTTTTTTGAAGGACGATCAGTAGCGCTCGATGAAGTCGTCAGTATCGTCGAGTTCTCGTATCTCACTCAATTGTAATTAACTGGAGGAAAAGATGAACATCACGACGCTTATCACCAAAGGCATTGCGCGCGTTGCCGATCTTCCTCCTGTGAATTGGAGAGAGATCAGTACTGACGTATCGCTCACTGTGCCGCTTATTGTCGAAGATTATCCGGCGAAGACGGCTACGATGTGGAATGCACTGTACGAAAACCTCGGGATGCCAGACCGGAACATGATGCTAGTCGCTGATCCAAAAGATCTCGCGCAGATTATCGAAGTGTTTCGAGCGGATTCGCGGTACAAGGGCGGCGGCGCAGGGGTAGGCTTCAAGCAAGCGATTATCCCGCACCTCGATGAAGTTACATCGCTTGCGAAAGCGATGGGAGCGGTCAACATCATCAAGAGAAATGCTGACGGCAAACTTGTCGGTGACAACACTGATGGCGAAGGCTACGCACGCAGTCTTGCAGATGTTCTCGCTGTGAAAGGCCAGTCGCTCAAGGGCGCACATGTCCTGATGCTTGGGGCGGGTGGTTCTGGTCGAGCAATTGCATTTGCTCTCGCGAGTAAAGGTGCACAGCTAGTCATCCTCAATCGGACCGAAGCAAAGGCGCGCGAGCTTGCCAACACATTGAACCAACACTCGGGATTTGGTGTTGCGGTCGGCGGCGGGAGGGAGCTATTGCCCTCTGTGTTGAGCAAAGTAAACGCCGTGGTGTCCGTTATCGACGACCCCGTGTCCCCACTCGACGCCTATTCAACGATTGGTGATATGGAATTCCCAATAACAAGAGGATCCATTAAGCGAAACTATGCAACGACCGAATGGCTCTTGGAGAAGATTGATCGGTCACTTGTTATTTCGGACATTCGTATTCGCAAAGAACCGACGGCGATGCTTGTTCAGGCGAAAGAGCTTGGCTTTTCGACGCTCGACGGCATTCCGATGGTAGTGAATCAGGGCGCCACTGCTTTCTGGTGGCTCTATCGTGACCAACTCTTCTCGCGTGGTGTTACAGAAGAAAATGTGAAGGAGGTCATGCGAAAGGCTGCCGGATTATGAACACCTGTAGAACTTGAGGACCGAGCTGGCAACTCGGTCCTTTTACTTTTCGGAAACGATATTGGTCGGGGCGCCGGCGGCGAAGTGCTGGATATTTTCGATGGTGGTGTTCAAGATGCGTTCGACGGCCTCTTGGGTGTTGAAGGCGAGGTGGGGGGTGACGATGACGCGTGGATGGTCGATGAGGTAGTGATTTTCTTCAGAAATTGCAGACTGTTCTTGCAGGTGTTGCTCGTCTTCAAGTACATCGAGCGCGGCACCCGCGAGAATGTCTCTTTTGAGCGCATCAACAAGCGCATCGGTCTCGATGACCGCACCGCGCGCGGTGTTGATAAGGTAGGCACCCTTTTTTATACTGCCAATATTTTCTTTATTGATGAGGTGGTGCGTGTGCGGGTTGTAGGGAACGTGCAAGGAAATGATGTCTGACTGTGCAAGGAGCTCAGGGAGGGATACGTAGGGGAAATTGAGCGTGTGGGAGAGGTCTTGATTCGGATATGCGTCAAAGCCGATAATCTTCATGCCGAATCCCTGTGCCATCTTGATTACATGCGCGCCGATGTGGCCGGTGCCGACGATGCCGATCGTTTTCCCCGCGAGGTCAAAACCGCGGAGACCAGTAGGGGAGAAGGTACCGGCGCGCACGCGTTCATCAGCGTCGATAATCCTCCGCGAGAGAGCGAGGAGAAGTGCGAAGGCGAATTCAGCAACCGTGTTTTCGCCATAGAACGGAACATTTGCGACTGCGATACCGCGCGTCTTTGCTGCTGCCAAATCAATGTGGTCGAAGCCAGTCGAGCGGGTCGCGATGAGCTTCAAGGCAGGAAAGCGGCTCATCTCTGCCTCGCCAATCGGCGACTCGATAAACGTGCAGAGCGCATCTGCCTCTGGGTCGGTGAGGTCTGGATAAGCAGAAAAAGCGTCCTTGTGGAACGTAATATCTTCACTCGGGAGCTTCGCCTTCACAAACTCTTCCTCCCACTCCTCCCCCGCAAAATAATGGATTTTCATAAGGTATATGTTACCTCGTTTCGGCTTCTCACTCCACGGGGTTATTGACATAAAAACAACCCCCGCTTTGGGCGGGGTGAAGGGACACAGACTTGTCACGAAACGCATTCGTAGGCCAGCTGGTCATTGATTCGCCAAAGGCCTGTGGACGGTCCGTGCATGCTCATAATGCGGAATTCCATTTTGAGCACATCTTTAAGGAACATCTGGACCAGTGCCT
The DNA here is from genome assembly GCA_038057055.1 of Patescibacteria group bacterium. Lineage (GTDB taxonomy): Bacteria > Patescibacteriota > Minisyncoccia > Phycocordibacterales > Phycocordibacteraceae > C7867-001. The sequence goes on from JBBUDY010000017.1 coordinate 46,886, forward strand.
TGATGAACTGGCGTGTGGCCACTTGACCGATTCCAATTAGCCCGAAGGCATCAGCGGCAACGCCAAGTGAAGGACCCTCGAGCGTCTGGGTTAATTCAGAGCGAGGATGAGACACGATAGGGACACAAAGAACAGCAACGTTCCCTGGGAAAATCGCCTCTTCAAATTCGCCAGCCATGTCGCAGTTGGCGATCTTCTCCAACGTGAAATCAGACAATGTCACCAATTTCTCGTGCACCAGATGGTCGAGCTCGATTGAGTTGACGAATTTCTGCCAGTTCTCCCCCGTCCATCCGAGGCCCTCATTAAGGGTTCGATAGATTTCGACCAAGGCTTCTCTGATGGTCAGGAAATAAATTCGAGCCATTACGTTGCGGTAGAAGGTGTCTGGACGTAATTCCGGTTCTTCAACCGTGGATTGCGTTTTCATGTTCGATATCCTCGTGTAGTTGTGGGGGACAGTGTCGGACGGGGTTTTGATCTGCTCGATACTATATAGACAAAGACAGTGCCTGTCAAATTCGTGTACTAGAGACTTTTTGCTTCGTGCTTGATGGCAAGGAGGCGCTCGTATTTCTCGAGACGTTCGCGCTGGCCGAGGCCGCCAGCTTTGGTGCTGTATACTATTTGTCTATCGGAAGCTATCTATGAGTACTGCGTATATTGACGGTGCAAATCTGCACAAAGGAGTTGAGTCTTCAGAATGGAAGCTCGATTATCGGAGATTCCGGTCTTGGATTCGTCAGAAGTTCAATACAGGAGACGCTCATCTTTTCATCGGGCTGATGCCAAAACATGCAAGTCTCTATACAGCACTGCAAGACGCTGGATATAAACTGGTGTTTAAAGAAATCATATATGACGGAGATGGACACGTAAAAGGAAATTGTGATGCCGATCTGGTGCTCCATGCAGTACGGGACTATTTCGAGGGAAGAGTTACTTCAGTTGTGCTCGTCTCAAGCGATGGTGACTATGCTCCGCTCGTCAAATTCTGGCTTGAAAAGGGTGTCCACTGCACGATTGTCTCACCGGCGCCCATACAAAAGTGCTCAATCCTACTCAAGAGAACTGGTGCACCAATTGTGTACTTGGAGGATGTGAAGCATAAATTGTGGTATGGTCCAAAATGAAAAAGCCCCCAGCATGGACGTATCCGTGCAAGGGTCTTTCTCGTGGTGATTAACTCCATTATACATGTGCAAGGCTGGATTTCAATGAGGGTGGGGATAGACTATTTCATCCGCACAAACTCCTCCTCCCACTCCTCCCTCGCAAAATAATGGATTTTCATAGTATGTATTTTACACTGCCCGCTTTACTTACGCTGATGTCTTTATTGCAATAACCTCTATTTCAATATCACACCCATCTTTTACTGTTTTATTAATTTCTACCAAAGTGCTTACTGGTTTTGCATTTTTGAGGTATTCATTTCGTATCATTGAGATTTCCTTAAATTTTGACATGTCTGTCACGTAGATGACAACTTTGACCACATCATTAATGGACGCTCCGCCTTCAGCAAGAATTTTCTTTATATTTTCAAATACATATCTCGTTTGAGTTTGTATGTCGCGAGGTGCAACAGCATTACCGTTTTTATCCATAGCAATTTGGCCGGTGACAAAAACAATATTCACATTCCCAATGTCAACTTTAAGACCATGAGAGTATGCACCCATAATCTCGGTGAAATCCTTCGGATTCAGTTGTGTTTTCATCTTCGAACTATTATATCCCAGCCTCGTACTCGATGGCGAGGAGGCGGTTATATTTTTCGAGGGGCTCATGTTGCCTGAGACCTCTCCTCCCGATAACCCTTTCTTCCAGCTAGTGTTAATTTCTCCTATAGGACAAATATTAGTGAATTAGATTATGTGGCAAGATGAAAGTGTTTGCGCAGACGACGATCGGACTCCAATGCCTCGGCTACATAAGAAAGCATTTCTCCAGTACCACTTCTCAAATGTGCTCGTACAAGACTGATGAATTCATCACAAGGGTAGGGATATACCCATACACTGTCTTGAAGCCGCAAAAAGCCAGCACTTGAAAGTAATAACCGCAGTCGGGAGCGAGCTTTTCGGCGTTTTTCTCGGATATCGAACATCACAATTCGCCATTTGCCGTCCCAAAAAGCCGGCTCCGGAATGCGGTACTCGCTTGCGTAGATTGTTTCGATTGTGGTATGACCTTTCTTTGTAAGTGTAACTTTGCGCAGTCCGCGTTCGCCCGATGTTTTTACCATTCCAGCGCGTTCGAGATTTCGTATTGCTTGTGCGATACGACTATAGAGTTTTTTTCGATTAGCCGCAGCGCGATCGAGCTTCTTTAAAAGTGAGAGCGTGTTTGGTGCAACAAGCGCAATGCTCATCACGCCACCAATCGCGAGTGTTCGAAGAATGAGATTACGCATCGGTAAGTACGCACTTCTTCTTTCAGTCCGTATTTTCTTCATCTGTTAAATTATATCCTATAGGACAAAAATTAACATATGCGAAAAGTGAATATCTCGAGAGGATACAGTATTGTTTACGACTAGTGCTCGGCTTCGTGTTCGATGGCGAGGAGACGCTCGTATTTTTCGAGGCGCTCGCGCTGACCGAGGCCGCCGGCTTTGATACCGTGTGCGCCAATGCCGTACGCGAAGTCGGCAATGAAGGTGTCGTTGGTCTCGCCAGAGCGGTGTGAGGCGATAGCCTGCCAGCCGGCGGTGTACGTCTCTTGTACCGCCTGGATTGCCTCGCGCACCGTGCCGATCTGATTTGGCTTGACGAGCACAGCGTTTATTTCTTTGTGAGCAGCAGCTTCCCGAATGCGTGCAGGGTTGGTCACCGTGAGATCGTCACCGACAATCAGTATCTTGTCGCCAAGTGCTGCAGTAAGTTTGGTGAAATAATCAGCTGACTCTTCATCAAATGGATCTTCAATGCTGTGAATAGGGAACCGTTCGGCAAACTCTCGATAAAGCGCCAAGAGTTCATCGGCTGAATAAGATTTGCCGAGTAGATGATACGTACTATCTTTGAAAAACTCGCTTGCCGCAGCATCAATCGCGATTGAAGTACCGGAGAGTTCTTTCACGAGATCAGTCAAAATCTCAAACGGCTGTTCAAGCGTATCAAAGGTTGGTGCGTAGCCGCCCTCGTCACCCATCGGGACGTTTCCGAGTCGTTCGCCGAGTTTTGCGAATGCTTCTTGTGCAATCGGGAATGCCTCACTTGTTTTTCCCTCGACCACGAGTATGTATTCTTGAAAAGGGAGTTTGCTTGTCCCGAGTGAAGTCGAGGGGAAGTCAACGTGGACGCCGCCGTTCATCACGTTTACATACAATCGCGGTGCCACGGGAGTGGTGCCAGCGCCTGCCTGCGCAGGCAGGCGCTCGGCGATAGCACTCCAGAGCGGCACACTTTCCCCAAGCGCAAAGAGCCGTTGTGCGGCGATAGAGACCGAGAGGAGAGCGTTCGCGCCCAGGCGCGACTTGTCCGGTGTGCCGTCGAGCTCGATGAGAAATGTATCAAGCGCATCTGCCGAATTAAAATCATGTTGCGTAAGTGTGCTCGCTATCTCACCGTTTACATTTTCTACCGCTATACTTGCATCAAGCTCGAGGGCTTCATGAGTTCCCGTACTTTTCCCCGATGGCGCAGATGCCGTTGTAGAACGTGTTCCAGACGCGAGAGTGACTTCTATCGTCAATCGTCCGCGAGTGTCTGGAATAGTTCGTGCAACAGCCTTGTCTATGTTCATATCAAGACAACTTCTCTTCAAGTTCGGCGATAGCCTCCAGCGTTTTGACTACCGAATCAGGATTGAGCGACATGCTCTCGATACCTTCTTTCACCAAGAATGCGGCGAAGTCGGGGAGGTCAGAAGGCCCCTGGCCGCAGATGCCGAGATATTTCCCGCGTCGTGTACACGTGCGGATAATCTTGGCTATAAGCGCGCGCACCGACTCGTCATTCTCATTTGCAATATGGGTCACGATACCCGAGTCGCGATCAAGCCCCAGCGTAAGCTGGGTGAGGTCGTTTGAGCCAATCGACATGCCGTCGAAGAGGTCGAGGAATTCTTCATCGAGAATGATATTCGAAGGGATTTCGCACATCATATATACCGGAGTCGCTCTCTTTTTATTGGTTGCGAGTACGCGCGTGGCGAGACCGTTCTTCGCCATAATGCCGAGCACCTGATGCGCTTCTTCTACGGTACGGCAGAAGGGAATCATCGGGATGACGTTCGTGAGACCCATGTCCTCACGCACTTTGACCAGTGCGCGACACTCGAGCACGAAGGCGTCTTTAAACTTCGGGTCATAGTAGCGGCTGGCGCCGCGCCAGCCGAGCATTGGGTTCTCTTCTTTTGGTTCGTACGCTTCACCGCCAAGTAGGGTTACGTATTCGTTGGTCTTGAAGTCAGAGAAGCGGACGATGACGGGGCGCGGTGAAAATGCAGCCCCAATCTTCGCAATGCCATACGCGAGGTTATCTACATAGAAGTCAACGGGGTCTTTCCAGCCTGCAGTCTTTGCGGTAATTGCGGCACGCAGTTTTGGCGTGAGTTTTTTAAAATCGAGAATTGCGAGCGGGTGGATACCGATATTGGAGGCGATAATGAATTCCTCGCGCGCGAGCCCGACACCTCCCACTGGCAGGAACGAATTTTCAAACGCAATTTCCGGTGACGCAATATTCACCATGATCTTTGTTTTTGTTTTTGGCAAGGTTCCGAGTTTGTGTTCACGCACGGTAATCTTCGCTTTGCCCTGCGTAACGACTCCAGCACTGCCGGTCGTGTCGACGGTGACGAGCGTGCCGTTTTTCAAGGCTCGTGTGGCATTCCCCGAGCCAACAATTGCAGGGAGACCGAGTTCGCGTGAGACGATTGCCGCATGAGAGGTGCGCCCGCCCTTGTCAGTCACAATCGCGCTTGCCATCTTCATAATCGGTTCCCAGTCGGGGTCGGTCATCGTCGTGACGAGCACCTCACCTTTCTTAAATTCTCTAATCTGCTTCGGATTCATGATGATATGGACGTTGCCTACCGCCACTTTCGAGCCGACCGAGATGCCGCGTACCAACTCCTTTCCTTGCCCCGACACTTTGTATTCAATAAGTTTTGAGAAGTCGCGCTCGGCTTGCACGGTCTCTGGCCGTGCTTGCACGAGGAAAAGCTGATTTGTCTTTCCGTCTTTGGCCCACTCCATATCCATCGGGGTCCACTTCTTCGCACGCTCTGAATAATGTTTCTCGACCGTAGCACCCCAGGAGGCGAGAGTAATGATTTCTGCATCGGTGAGCACAAAGCGTTTTGCATCGACCTCTGGAGTGGCAACGACTTTCGTCTGCTGTACCGCGGAGCGTCCGGTCGCATAAATCATCTTCTTTGTATTTATCCCAATCTTTTTCCAAATGATTGGCGATTTCACGACACCGATTTTCGACTTCATCACCAGATACTCGTCTGGCGTGATGTGCCCCTGCACAATCATTTCGCCGAGGCCGTAGGTCGCATTGACGACCACGACATCACGAAAGCCGCTTTCAGTATCAACCGTGAACATCACTCCCGAAGCGCCAAGGTCAGAGCGGACCATCTTCTGTACTCCCACCGAGAGTGCAATCTTCATATGGTCAAATCCTCTGTCCGCACGGTAGGAGATAGCGCGGTCGGTGAAGAGAGATGCCATGGTCCAGATAGCCGCGCGCACCACATCCTTTTCGCCGCGGATATTGAGATACGTCTCTTGCTCGCCGGCAAATGAGGCTCCCGGCAAGTCTTCAGCGGTTGCGCTTGAACGCACGGCGACATCGGTGTTCTTGCCGTACTGCTTTTCCATTTGAGCGTATGCTTTCGAGATTTCTTTCTCGAGATCTGTGGGCAGGGGAGTCGCACGCATCTTTTCGCGTATAAGCTTCGCACACCGTGACAGCTCCTTGAGGTTTCTCGTATTGAGACCTTTGAGCGTTGTCTTGATGAATACATCGAGACCAGTCTTCTTCAAATAATAATAGTATGCAGCGGCAGTGACACAGAAGCCCCCCGGCACACGCACGCCCTTCGGCGTGAGGGTCTGAATCATTTCTCCGAGCGAGGCATTCTTGCCGCCCACCTGCGCGACATTGTCCATGCCGATGTCTTGCATCCAGAGTATGTGTGCGGGTTTCTTCATAGAAAATTATTTTTTAAGCGCGATAATAAGATCAGACACATTAGAATCAGTATACCCGGTCACGAGTGCATCACCGACTGTGGTAAAGAAATCAAACGAGCGATGTTCTGCAAGATACTCCTCAATTGAAAGCTGTTGTGCCGTTGCATGTGCACGGGTCGTTGTATCGGCAATTGCGCCCGCATGGTCAGTGTTGTCGTGACCGTCTGATGCAAAAGGGAGTAAGAGTTCTCCGTCACGGATATCTGCAAGCGCCGCGAGCGCCATTTCTTGATTCCTTCCCCCTGCCTGCGCAGGCAGGCCTGTGCCAGCATTTTGAGAAAGTGTGACCGTACTCTCTCCGGCAGAGAGTAGGACAGTATCCGCGCCCATGGCACGCAACTTCTCTACGACGGCACGGCCAATCTCGCGCGCCTCTCCGGAGAAGTGATCGTTCACGATTTCAACCGCATAACCGCGTTTCTCTGCGTCTTCTCTCATCGCGTCGAGCGCACTGTGACTGGTGAGGAACAGTACGTTTGCAACGCGCTCGAAATATTTCTGCTCCTTTGGCGTCTCTATGAATTCAATATTCTTTGAGGCAGCGATGTTGTATTTCTCCAGAACCGCTTTTGCATCAGCAATAGTCGAAGAGTCGAGTACGGTCGGTCCAGAAGCGATAGAGCGGACATCGTTACCCGGCACATCAGACACAATGAGTGAGATAACTTCGGCAGGGTATGCAGCCTTTGCGAGTGCGCCACCGCGCGCCTGCGAAAGGTGTTTGCGCACGGTATTCATCTCTTGTATCGTGGCACCCTTTGTCGTGAGCTCATTCCAGAGCGCGCTTTCGTCGAGGAAGGTCATGGGAGCAGTAGGGAGGCACAGCAAGGTCGAGCCGCCGCCGGAGATAAGCATGATGACAAGGTCATTCTCGGTTCGATCGGCTAGGAATTCAACAATACTCTTAGCCGCTTCTACGTTTGCCTCGCTCGGGAGTGGGTGCGTACCAACAAGCATTTCTATTTTCTTGAGAGAGTGCTCTGTTGAAGGAAATACATCGAGTGCCATACCGCCAGTCAGTTTCTCACCAAGGAGTTTCTCAATTTCTTTGGCGGTGGAAAAGGCACATTTGCCGACACCAACGAAGAAGATTTTTCGCCCCGCGAGGTTGTAAGTTACGTTGTCGACACGCAGCTCCTCGGGACCGAGGACCAGTGTGCGCTTCAAGGCCGCGCCGATATTAATTGCCGCATAGCCCGCTTCTGCGATCGAGAGAGCATCAGTACGCAGATCATTTACAGCAAGTGCATCAAAATTTTGTATGAGGCCCATGCTCTTAGAGTAACCTAGTATTGCCTGTTTGCGAAGTTTGTCCTATACTACACATTAGTTGTCAGCGTTCCGCGCTCATGCGGACGCCTTTCATACAACGGAGGTCCAGATGAACCAACTAGGGAAAGGAAGCACCCTTGTCGTGTACGATCTGTACCTCGACAGGAGAAGTAACTTGGGCATTGCGTTGTCACCCAAACGTCTTCATGCAGAGCTGGAAAGGATTATCGGAGAAGTGGGGATGTTTCAGCGCATGGGTCTTCTTGATGTATGGGACAGCGAGGATTATGGGCCTGCGACCTCTTTCCACTCACTAGGTGAGTCGCACAGCCGCATGTTCTTCTGTGCTGCCGCCGAATTCAGTCGCGCTGAAACGTGGCCAGGCGAGCAGATTACTCACGTACAGGGAGAAGACCAGCTCTGCAACTTCAGTCGTAACAATGAAGATGCCGCCAAGTTGTTCGCCTGCCTTGTGATTGAACTTCTGAAGCCAGTATCTGCGGAAATCCTCGTGATTTACCGCGGGCCGGGCCAGTCGTTGCGTCCGGCGGGGCCGACAATCATGTGGCGGCGCGGCATGCCGAGACCGTTCTGAACCAGAAGCAAAAAGGGGCCCGAGCGATTTTCGCTCGTGGTCCTGTAGTTTTTATCGACGCAAGTAGGGGCGGGCGTAGCGGTCGAGACCCCAGTGGCCGGCGACGCGACGTGCGAGGATGATACCGAGCGCGAGGACGAGCATAATCGGGTTTGTGCTTACAGTGCCCGCCAGGAGGAAGTTGAGATTCATAAAGAAGCCGAAGAATGCAGCGACACCAGTAAAGAGTCCAACGATGAGCCCGAGCCCAACGAGTAGTTCGCCGACGGCAATGGCGTTGGACCACGTGACGAGGTGGGGGAGCACGGCGCCTTTGAGAAATGCGGCATACCACATCTGGACATCGGGATGGAGACCTGTCGTTTTGCCAAGTGCCCCTTGCACGAAGCCTTGCATAGCAGCACCCGCGTCGCCGCCAAACCATGCCGGGTTTGTCACTTTCTCCCATCCTGCCATAAGCCACTCATAGCCGAGGTAGACGCGGACGACGAGCCAGAAAGGTGCGCTCGCGGTGTTTGTGGTAAAGAAGTTGGTAAACGCAGATTGCTGGACGGTGTAGGTGTTCATGTCTCTATTCTAGAATGTCTTGGACAAAATAAAAGCTCTTCAATTTGATATCCAACGTCGGATTTGCATATTTCGTAGAGGTGTGTTATGGTAAAAGCTGGTGGTGTTTAGCACCCTCGCCCCTCAAAGTCCCCACCCTGCTTGCGTTAGCGAATAATAACT
>JBBUDY010000018.1:0-9698 GCA_038057055.1 Patescibacteria group bacterium
AGGAACATGAGTGCAAAAGAATAATACACTATTCTAGAATATTGTCCATGGTGGTGTGAAAACCATTGAGGGTTGTTAAACCAGATGCTTGTTTGTGAATGCGAAACCGGAGCCTTGTTTTAAATATTTTTCAAATGCCAAAGCCTTTGCTTTGTTTTTGAACGCTGCATAAAAAGCTAGCTTCATATTCCCCGCGGTTTTTGTTGTTTTTACACTTTTTGACTTATGGGCATTGAGTCGCGATTTTAAGTCTTCGCTGAATCCAATATATTTTCTATCACGGTCGTTTGTGAGAATGTATACATAATACATACACTTAAGTATACGCCCTACTTCGCTCCTCAGAAGGAGCTTCGAAGGGCACTGCTTCGCTAAATACACAAAAACCACCCGTGAGAGTGGTCTTGTGTCAGTGCTGTGCACTGCGTAGCTCGACGTAATCGACGAGCGAAGCAGTGGAGGTGGCGGAAATTGAATCCGCGTCCGATTCTGTTTCTGAAAGAGAGTCTACGACGCATAGTCAGCGTTAGCTTTAAAGCAGGATGCGAGGAACGCAGACGAAACCATTCCTACCCGATCCCTTATTTAGATGTGCCGGCCGGGATTCCGAGCATCGATTCTACAGATAATTCCGCCCATTCCTCCTGCTGTAGAAACCAAGGAAGGATGAACGTCGCGCGGCGTTAGTCGTTAGACTTTCGCAAACGCGAACGCAAAGTCTTTCATACCGAAGTATGGAGACTTTACGCTTGCAAGAGTGTTCTTGGCAAGTTTGGTTGCTCGGACGGATTAAAGTGTCATACAAGCGTGCACTGCGTCGCACATCTTTCAAAGAACAGACCGTCAAAGCCGGTCACCCCCGAGAAATGCAGAATTAAGAATACAGAATTAAGGAAATTCCTTCCGAATTTTTCGGGACTACCGATTTTTCAGTACACGTGAAGCTTCGCGTAGCGCATCCTTCTTTTTCAAGTCTTCACGTTTGTCAGACTTGCCCTTGCCGCGGACGATAGCGATGCGTGCCTTCACGAATCTCTTGGTAGTGTACACCTCGAGAGGGATAATTGTCAAGCCTTTCTTCGACTCGGCCGCGTAGAGCTCGGCTATTTCTTTCCTCGAGAGGAGCAGGCGCCGCGCGCGTTCAGGGTCATAGTTCTTGGGCGTATTTGCCGTTTGGTACGGCGGGATGGTCATACCGACTATGAATGCTTCACCGCCGCGCACCACGACGCGCGCGCCATCGAGCGAGCCATTCTTATCGCGAAGCGATTTCACTTCAGGACCGGTCAGCTCGAGCCCCGCCGCATAACTTTCAATCGGCGCGAACTTCAACAAAGCCTTTTTATATTCGACGAGGGTCATACGTGAAAGTATACCCCAGCTTTGACTTTCTCTTCCCTTTTACGTAGTGTAGTCCTGTTAGTCAGCCGGATCCCCCGGAAGGACTATCTGTTCATCAACTGAAAAGGAACCCTCATGAGCGACCGAAACTTCCGGCGGATGCTGGAGCAGAGATGGGGTGACGGCAGATTCGTTTGCGTCGGACTCGACAGCGACTTCGAGAAACTCCCCAAATCAACAACCCCGCCGCAAGCGGACGGGGTATGACGTGATGCAAGGGCTCAGTGCCAGAGTGTGAGTTGCGTAGGGTTCGCCATCGTCTTTCCTTGGTTGGCGACGTATCGTTCGACCGTTTTCCAGTTTCCCCGTTCAGAGATTGTATTTAAATAATAGCCGTCGCTCCAGAATTCACCGCCCCAGAGTTTCTTCCGCAATTCAGGAAATCGCCTGAACAATTCGCGAGCGGTGATGCTTTTGAACGTTCCCACGATTTGCGAGCCGGAGTATTTTGGGTGGAATGAGCACAGTATGTGGATGTGGTTGCCATCGGTGCCGATCTTTTCAAACGTGATGTCGTATCGCTCTTCGATCTCCTTGGCGATTCCAAGAATTGCGGTGCTGATGTGCGGCTCTAACAGAGCCTTGCGGTATTTGATCGGAAAGACGAGGTGATAGTGAGCATCGTATACGCAGTGATTGGAGTGGATGACGCCCATGCAGGAAGCATACCTGAAAACCGAACGTTTTCAGACTTTCGGCTGCGGAACCCGCCCCAAGGGGCGGGGTATGGCTTCGCTAATGAAACTGGCTGCGGATTGAGCAAGATGCTCGACTTCCTGGAGACTTTTGCAGTGTCCTGCGGCGTTGCCAACCGGAAATTCTGGGTTGATGTTCAGCACGATTAACCCCTTTCAGTGATGAATCTTGATGCGTTGTGGAAAATGACAAAGACCGTAAACCGAGCGGACTGTACCTCTTTTTTTACCGAAATGCAAAGAATCGCCGGCGCGTCTCGCGCCGGCGATTCTGTTCACACACAATTCTACAAACCTACATCCCCATTCCTGGAGCTGCGTTTCCTGTCCCGCACGCACGACAATCCCCTTTGTGAGTAAAGAGGAGACTGACTGCAGAGAGCCCAACAAGCAGATAAACGACATTCTCGACCGTCGGCCATGCGCCGACGAGGAGCTTGACAACGTTCCAATCGCTGCCCATCCACGTACCAAGTGCAACAAGACCCCAGTTAAGGCCGCCGACAACTACGAGGATGAATGAGATACCGTGTAATCCTTTCATGTGGTTAGAAGATGGTTAAAGCGGGGGTGGTGGTCCGCTACCCCCAGTATGACGCCTTTTGGATTGGTTGGAAGCAGTCAAAAGACCCCCCTGTGCAAAACTTACAGCCTACATTCAAACGTCAGAAATAATCTTTCCGTCGTCGATTTTAATAATTCGCTCGGCAAACTTCGCAAACTCGTCCTCGTGCGTCACCATCAATATTGTTTGTCCACCTTTATGAAGCTCAGCAAAGATCTTCATCACTATCGCCGAAGATTCAAGATCAAGATTGGCTGTCGGCTCGTCGGCAAAAAGAATATCTGGAGTGTGCGCGATAGCGCGACTGATAGAAACGCGCTGTTGCTCCCCTCCGGAGAGCTGACTGGGAAGATTCCCGAGACGACTGCCTAATCCGACACGCGTAAGCGCCGCTTTTGCTTTTTCGTCGGCTGCCACCCGCGACGTTCCCTGCATATAGAGCGGCAAGGCGACATTCTCAAGCGCCGTGAGTTCTGGGAGAAGCGCATAATCTTGAAACACATAGCCAAATTCAGAGAGGCGGAATAGCATTTTCTCTCGCTCGCTCATTGTGTGAGTATCCTTGCCGTTAATGCGTATCTCGCCGCTCGTAGGCTCATCAAGAAGCGATAATTGGTAGAGGAGAGTACTCTTCCCTGCTCCCGAGCGTCCCATCACTGCCACAAACTCGCCTTGCGCAACAAACACATCGATACCCTTCAGTACCCGTGTCTCAGTCGGACCATCTTTGAAGGACTTTATTAAGTTTTTTACTTCAATAATGTTCGTGGTCATATCAATTTCGGCCGAGGATTGAGTCGAGTGTGTTCTTGCGCACAATCATACGCGACGGCAGATATCCCGCGATAACGGTCGTGAGCACAAGAAGCAGAATGCGCACACCCGTGTCAAATGCTGGCGCGACGAGAATACCATCGCTAAACGGGAAATTGATCGGGTGCGCCACAAGACCGGGCACGAGAAACCCATAGAGCACTACCAGTCCTACCGCTGAACCGGTAATCGCATAAAAAAGCGATTGAAAGATGTAGGAAATCTCGATTGCTTCACCCGAAATACCAATACCTTTCAAGATACCGATAAACTTTCGGCGCGTGATGGCGTTAATGAAAATAACAATGAAGATGGTGATGGCCGCAACGACAAGCCCGATGGAGCTGAATCCATTCCCGAGCATCGCAAATGTTTTCTTGATATCAGCAACGCCGTTCGGGATAGAGTCGGTGAAAGTCTGCACTTTTGCTTTCTCTCCGATACCACTATCAAGCAACAACTTTTTGAATGCATCTGGGTCGCTCCCCGGCACCAGACGTATGGCTATCTGCATGACGTTCTGATCAGCGCGACCCATAAGCGTGCGCAATTCGGCGGCAGGCATGAAAATGCTCATTGCGAGCGCATCGATTTTGGTCTTCACAAAGCCTTTTGCAATAACCTCCCGCGTGGCGCCGTTTATCGTGAGCCGTACCTTGGTGCCCGGCGATACGTTCTTGAGCGGCGTGAGGCCCGGCAATTCGCCAAACGCATATTGCGCAAGGAGATAGTTGCCGATGAGTATGTGGTCGTAGTCACCTTCTGCAAGATACTCGCCTTCGATAACATGCGTTGCAAGCTCGGTGAATGCGTCTTCTGCCACCGGATCGATACCGATAATTTGTGCCCTGGTAGCGTTCGGTTTCTCGGTGTTGCTGGTGCGCGTGAGATAATTCGCCTCGATAGTACCGCCGGTCTGGTAGCGCTCGGTCAGAAGCGAAACGTGCGGAAGTGTCTTTATAAATGCGACTACACTCGGCGTGTCTTCAATATACTCTTTCGTAGAGAGTGCCGAGAGGATAACGTCACCTGTGTATTGCGTGCGATAACTCTCGTTGATGCCCTCAATAAGCCCCACGAGAATACCCGTCACCACGACGAGATTCAAAAAGGTGAGTAGCATTACGAAGACGATGAGTCCCGTGGTCCAGCGGCTCGCGCGACGGAGTTGTCGGAGCGCGAGATAAAAACCGACACGAATGTTGAGGAGTGAGAACATGCCGTAAGGCGCCCTAGGGCGCTGGCGAGAGCAAAATGATATCGCCCGCAGATAAACCTGAAAGAATATGGGCTTGCCCAAGCGCCGGAGAGGGACCGAGTGTAACCGTGCGCTCAACTGATGTTCCCTTCTCGACAACAGAGACATACGGTACAGCGTCTTTTTTACCGACTGCGCCGGCGGGGATCACAATTGCGTTCGGGAGTATACCGGTCTCCACAATAACGTCTGCAGTCATGCCGCTCCGAATACGCGGGTCGGCGACAAGAAATGATAATGTTGTTTTATACGTCGGCACGCCGTCTTTCACGGTCTCTGCCGGATCAACTGCGATGACTGTTGCGGGGAATTCAACTGAAGAACCATACGCGTCGAGTGTTGTTGTGGACGGATTCCCTACTGCAACACGCGCGATAATGACTTCGGGCACAAAGGTCTCGAGCTGGAAGATACCATCACTCTGCATCGAAATAAGTGGGTCGGTCGGTGAGACAATCTCCCCCACCTTCGCGTCCATGCGTGTGACCGTACCGCCAAAGGGTGCGATGACGCGAGTCTTTGCAAGCGACGCTTGTGCAGCGGCAACCGCCGCTTGCTGTGCTGCAATATTCTCTGGAGTCGAACCCGCCCGTAACAGGGTTAGATTTTTCTCTGCTGATTCACGTGTGGCCATATCAGCGGAAATCGCGCTCACCGCATTGTTTACATTTGTACGGCCGGTTGCGAGCGTCGAGACATACGATGCAAGTGTTAATGCAGAAATGTTTTGATCAGCGATACCTTGATTCAAGGCGGTATTCGCGTCGACAAGAAACGTGACAACTTGTTTAAGGTACAGTTGCGCCTGTTTCGCAACGTCAGCGACATTTGCATTTGAGAGGGAGGAGACGAGAAGTTTCCAACTCGCAAACGTTGCGTCTATAGCTGCGCGCTCTTGTTCAACCGTCGTCTTTAGCGTGAAGTTTGCGATAGTGAATGAAAGCTTCGGATCAGTACGTGGTGTTGTGAAGAATGAGTCTGCCTTATTGTGAATAGCATCATCAGAAGACGTGTAAGCACTTTGTATCGCATTTATGAGCGCCTCTTGTGCATTTGCAACGGCTGACGAAGCTACTGCTATTTCCTCAGGTCGCGTTCCTCTCTCAAGCGATGCAAGCTGTGCTTGTGCTTGCTCAAGTGCAGCGGCAAGATCGCCGTTTTCTGTCTGTGCGAGAATAGTTCCTGCGGCGACGCGTTGACCAACTCGTGCATAGGTGCCGGCAATTCGTCCATTCGCAGCGAACCCGAGGTCAACGTCTTTCGCGGCAATGACCGTACCCGACACCCGCACCTGTTCCCTAAAATCGCCCGGAATGATCACCATCGTCGCTCCCAGATCTGCGTCACGACCAAAGAAGAAATATCCCCCGAGGGCGACCAGAATAACCGCCCCAAGGATATACTTCCACCTCGGAAATACGAGGTTTTTAAGAGAAAATGGCATTACTTTCGAGTCTACCACTTTGACTTATTTGATGCACGTTTTGTTGACTTGTTGGAGAAAAAACGATGGCAGCGTCGGTTATGAGTAAAGCTCTCCATGTGTACCAATATCCACAAATATCACGTCATCCGTTGTTGCATCTACCTTTCTATAAACCGCGCGAATATCTCCGGTCACATTGATACTTCTGTGGTGAGCATATTTCCCGTGAAGTCCATGGTCATTGAGTCTCTCGTCGTGAATATTTTCGTAAAAAATTTCCAGCTGAACGTCAAACTTGTCTTTTGTCTTATTGGATGACTTGCCATATCGCTTCTGGAAATATTTATGGAAAAATACTTTCATGTGGTCCTACGTAAGTTTCCGCAGATACGCAGACGCTTCTCGTGCATTCGTAAATGCAGGTGAAAGATTCTTTTTTGCTTTAATATCTTTTTCTATTTCCTTAATCACCCCTTCGAGATACGGAGTCATATGAGGCAACACAGAAAATTGCACTCCGCGTGTACGGACAAATTGTTTGAGCGATGCGGTCACGAGCGCTGACAAGGAAAAGCCAAGTTCTTCAGCAAGTTCCTGCGCCTGTTCTTTAACCCTCGTTTCAGTTTTAATATTGATCATCGCTGTCTTCATACCAGAAGTATATACTTTAGATAATCCCCGTCAAGTTGACTTGTTGGAGAAAAAGAGGAATATGGCAACTGGAAGTGGGCGCGCCTGACGTTCAGGCGTTTCGTTGTTCAACCATAGGCGATTCCTTAAATGGATAGCCAATTGGAGGATTGAAATGAAACAGAAAAGATTGGAAATGTTAACTGCGCCGTGGTTTTCGGCATGGGAGAAGTTGCTCACCAATGAGGTGGCGATACGCTCCTCAATCACGTGCGAACGTGTATCAACCAGTTTCGACACTGAATTGCTTCTCATAGGGAAAGGCAAACCTGATGTGACCTCTGGAATATATAGCATAAGGTGCAAGAGAACTCTTGGTTTGAGTATCGATTTGCCTATAACAAAGATTGAGGGATTCAGGCTGTCGTTCGAAACCTTCTTGAGAATCCAGCATGACCGGTGGCTCATCAATAGAAGTGGTAGGCTCGCTGAAATATATCTGGAGCCATTGCCGCACGTCGCAACGGTAATTCAATTTGGCGCCACTGACCAGTTCTTTTTGCCATCATCGCATCCCTTACTCATGCTCCATTACGGCATGGTTTATGAAGGGATTGTAGCGAGGGAGAAAAACCATTCCGATTATGGGTATGGATTTATCTGGGAAATTCTCGAGCATCGGTTTGGGGCATTTCTTTATCAGCAACAGACGCTCTCAGCCAAAGCAACACTTGGGGAACTGATAATACCCGAATAAAAAATACCATTGATTGTATATTGCAAAAGCCCCGCGACGCGGGGCTTTTTTTATTTCACTACAACCTATTCCCTATCACCTACAACCTAACTTATTAGTAGTCCATTCCGCCCATACCACCAGGGGCAGGAGGGGCTTTTGGCTCGGGAATGTCCGCGATGGCTGCTTCAGTCGTGAGGAGCATCGCGGCGGCAGAGACGGCGTTCTCAAGCGCCATGCGCGGCATCTTCACGGGGTCAACGATGCCCGCCGCGAGCATGTCTTCAACGATTTCATCGGTGAGTGCATTGTAGCCGGCGTTCGCTTTACCCGACTGCACTTTGGAAACGATAACGGCGGCATCGTCCTTCCCGGCGTTCATCGCGATCTGCGCAAGTGGTGTCTCCAAGGCCTGCACGACAATATCGAAACCAGCTTTTTCGTCGACATTCATTTTGCCTTCGCCTGCCTGCGCAGACAGGTGCGCCGCGAGCTTCTTCGCCACTTTTGCGAGTGCCGTGCCACCGCCCGCCACGATTCCCTCTTCAATCGAGGCCTTCGTCGCTTTCACGGCGTCATCGATCTTGTCTTTGAGATATTTCATCTCTGTTTCTGTCGCGGCACCGACAGAGATGACAGCCACACCGCCCGAGAGCTTCGCAATTCGCTCTTCAAACTTCTCTTTATCGAACTTTGAGTCAGTATTTTCCATCTGCGTCTTCAGTTGTGCAACGCGTGCAGTGATGTCTGCCTTCTTGCCCTTGCCGCCCACAATCGTTGTCTCGTCTTTCGTTGCGACCACGCGCGCGGCACGGCCGAGCATCGAGAGGGTTGCGTTCTCAAACGTCATGCCAACTTCATTGCTGATAACCTGACCGCCCACGACTGTCGCGATGTCCGCGAGCATATCCTTCTTGCGGTCGCCATAGCCCGGCGCTTTAATCGCAAGCACCGAGAACGTACCGCGGAGCTTGTTCACGATAAAAGTCGAGAGTGCATCGCCCTCAACATCTTCAGCGATAATCACCAGCTCTTTCTTGCCCGATTGCACGACTTTCTCCAAGAGGGGAAGAATTTCTTGTACATTGCCGATTTTCTTATCAGTGAGAAGCACGAGCGCATCCTTCATTTCTGCCTCCATGCGCTCCGGGTTCGTCACCATATAGGCAGACACATACCCTTTGTCGATCTGGAGCCCTTCGACGATGTCATAAGAGAGTTCCATACCCTGACTCTCCTCAACCGTTACAACGCCACTACTGCCCACTTTCTCCACCGCCTCGGCAATGATAGAACCCAACACCTCGGACTCCGACGATATCGAAGCGACTTGCTTAATTTCTGCCTTGCCACTAACTGGCTTCGCCATCTTCTTGAGTTCCACGAGTGCCGCTATCTTTGCCTTCTCCATGCCACTTCGAATCATCATCGCGTTCGCGCCCTTCATCACGCGCGAAAGCCCTTGCTCGACAAGCGCCTCAAGGAGCACAACAGAAGTCGTGGTGCCGTCGCCGGCGTTGTCGTTCGTCTTATTCGCAACTTCTTTCACTATCTCTGCACCCATATTCTCGAATTTGTCTTTGAGAGAAATTTCTTTCGCGATAGAGACACCGTCGTTCGTGATGCGTGGGCCGCCATAGGACTTCTCGATAACGACATTGCGACCGCGAGGACCCAAGGTCACCTTCACCGCGTGGGCCGCCTGCGCGATACCCTTCGCAATCGCTTTGCGTGCGTCTTCAGAAAAAAGAATTTGTTTTGCCATATTAGTTCTCGATAAGGATAATGTCGGTTTCAGACAGGACGTAGTACTCGACGCCTTCTACTTTAATCGGCTCGTCCCATGGCTTCTTGAAGAAGACCGTGTCGCCCGGTTTCACTTCTATCGGGAGGTGTTTCCCTTCATCATTCCGGCGGCCGGGACCGACGCTCACGACTTCGCCCTTGAGGAGTTTCTCTTTGTCGACTGTCTCGGGGATAATAATGCCCGAGGCGAGCTTCTTCTCCCCCTCCTTGTCGAAGGGTCGCACCACCACGCGGTCTCCAAGCGGCTTCAGTGAAAGCTTTTTTGCCATAGCATTCTATATAAATGAATAATCGCCCCACTACCTGTGTGAGAGGAGTATAGAGAAACTCCCGTCTCTATGCAACTGCCGGGTGAGTGGTGATGGTAA
>JBBUDY010000019.1:0-89604 GCA_038057055.1 Patescibacteria group bacterium
CCTCTGAATCTTCTGCAGTAACCTCCTCTGAAACAACAGTCTCATCGCTCTTCATATTCATCATACGCGCATTACGGAGCTGGCGACGGACTGCCTTGGCCGCCTTTTCACGAATGAAGTAGAGTTTCGCGCGGCGCACCTTAGAGCGCTTTACTATCTCAATGGAGTCGATAACCGGAGAATAGAGTGGAAATGTCTTCTCCACCCCAACGCCCGAGAGTGTTGCGCGGACGGTGAACATTCCCCCTGCTTCAGTGCCATGCTTAGTGGAGATGACGAGCCCTTCAAAGACCTGCTTGCGAGCATTCTTAACCGTCTTTTCTTTCTTATCAGTCCCACGACCCTTCTTGAGCTCGATGATGTTCTGCGTAACGCGCACGGTGTCACCCGCGCGCATAGAGAGCTTCGCGCGCCCTTCAATATTGACCGAAGTTATCACCCTCTTCATGTGTCGCGCACTGTATCACGCCTTGTGAAAATGAGCAAAAGCGGAGGCAAGATCCGCTGGCAGAGGCGCGGTGATGGTGGCGCGGCCGCCCGAGGGAAGAGGCAAGTCGAGTTCGGCAGCATGGAGACCAAGGCGGGTAATGCCGAGCGCTGGCTCTCGATTCGGGGCATAGAGCGGGTCACAGACAATCGGGTGGTGGATTGCTTTTAAGTGAACTCTTATCTGGTGTGTTCTCCCTGTTTCTGGCGTCATCTTCATAAGTGAATATCCTTCTGTTTCCCCAATGACTTCATAGTTGGTGAGCGCGTCACGCAACCGCCCCTTCGCTTTCGGCTGGGCACTGCGGAGACGGAAATCACTGCGCGAACGACCGATGTCGAAATTAATCACGCCCTTTTTCTGTTTCGGCATACCATAGACAAATGCGAGATAGGTTTTTTTCACTTCTCGGTCGTGAAATGCTTTACGTAAAAATTCATACGCCGCAGTATTTTTCGCAAAGACAAGCGCACCTGACGTATCGCGGTCGAGCCGATGCACATACCCGCCTCCACTTCTTGGATATTTCTTTTCAAACCATTCTTCGGCCGTTTCTTCTTTTGTCCGCCCGTCAGAGTGCGTCACGAGTCCTGCGGGTTTCGCGACCGCAACAACATCCGCATCCTCGTAGAGTATGGGCAGTTCCATACGTGTACCCTAGCACTTCCTTTTACTTCCCGCGTCGGCGTTCACGTTGCGCAAATTCTGCGAGAATCGAGTCAAATTCCTCTTTCGTAAAAGCTGGCCACTTTGTATCCGTAAAGAAAAGCTCACTATAAATAGATTGCCACGGGAGAAAACCAGAGAGTCTCTTTTCTCCGCTGGTGCGGATAATGATATTGGGGTCAGGCATTTCTGCAGTCCATAGATTCTGCATGAGGGTTTCTTCGGTTACTTCTCCCCCTTTTGCAGCAGCTTTTGCTGCTGCGACGATTTCTGCGCGGCCGCCGTACGAGAGACACACCCACAGAGTAAACGTGTCGTTTTCCCGTGTTTCTTCTTCGGTAACATTCATCGCTCGTTGCAAGTCTGCTGAAAAACGTTCGCGCTGTCCCACGAAACGTATCCGGACCCCTTCCTTTCCCAATTCTTTCATCTCCTTCTGGACTGCTTTTCGGAAAAGATCCATAAGGTATGACACTTCTTCCTTTTGGCGGTTCCAATTTTCAGTCGAAAATGCGTACACGACCAAATGACTAATGCCACTCTCGCGTACAAAGTGTATTACTTCTTTTAGTTTTTCTGAGCCCGCTCGATGTCCTTCAAGTGTGGGCAGTCCGTGTTCCTTCGCCCACCGACGATTGCCATCGAGAATAATACCGACACAGACAGGTTCCGAAGAATCTTCGTTCATAGTGGTATCAACCTGTATAACACATGTTTTAGTTTCAAGTGCGCGGTGAGGGACTTGGTCACGCATAGTTTCTTGCTAGAAACTTGCGCGACCCCGCCTCGGGTCGTCGCCCTCCGGCTTTCAAGTCTCTCATCTATAATTTCCATTGTGCGCGGTGAGGGACTTGAACCCCCGACCTTCTCAGTGTAAATGAGTTGCTCTACCAACTGAGCTAACCGCGCATCTTCCTATTCTAACAATTTTCCGAGTGCCGCGGGGGAGACTCGAACTCCCAATCCCTTGCGAGAACTACGACCTGAACGTAGCGCGTCTACCAATTTCGCCACCGCGGCAATATTTCTGCCCCGCTCGCAGGATACCAGTTGTGTAGGATACTTGGAATAGTGTGTTGCTTACTACGGGTAGCGTGAGGCACTTCAAGGGTTTTAGCGCATTTCTAGAATCTGAGACGAGGCATCTCGGTCGGGGTTTAAAAGACTACTTTGGAGGATGTTTGAACTCTGAGGGTATGTCCGAAAACATGTATCCCATCTCTTGGAAAAACTCCCTACCGCCTGGAATTTGTTTTACTGACGAGAGTTCGTTTTTGTCGAACCATCGGGTTTCTACCATATCGCTCCCCGGTTTGATTTTGATTTCATCTGCATTTTTGTCGAGATACACCTCAAAGCGGTTGAATTCCATGTGGCAAAGAACTTTTTCACCGTCTGGAAGCGTCTTTTCTGATGACCCCCTGCCAATACTTGGCACGGGGACAATTCGCGCGTTCGCAATATCAAGCCCAACCTCTTCCTTTAATTCTCGTGCCAGTGTCGCTTCAAGCGATTCGCCCTCATCAATACCGCCACCCGGTATATGCCACACATCAGGGTACACACCTCCTTTTGCAGGATCTTTTAGACCCATGAGGAGTTTCCCGTCTTTACTGAAAACGAGCCCCGAGACGATAGTTCGCTCGATTTCACGCATACGCGAAGAATAGCATGAAGCCTATCGCTCTTACCAACAGCGCACCTCAGTCTCTTGAAGTAGCGCTGGAGTGTGCCCTGAGCTGGACCGTGATTACACTTATCGAAACGTACCGTTTCAGTACACCTTGCGGATCCCGCCTTCGGCGCGGATGCTCGCAAGGTCTTCGATTCCAGCATGCACGTCCCCCAGACGTGCATGGAGGCACAAACTCACTGCGTTCCTTTGTGCCCCTCTCGGTCTCAGACCTTGTGGTGTGAGACCCCGTAAGGGTTCTTTGGCGAATTTCAGAATAGCACAGCGAGGCCTCTCGGTCAGGGGTCAATTTCGCGAATGTTACAAATGTTACGCCAAAACGAGGGTTTGAATGGCTGTAACATTTGCCGGCCCAATTTTATGAGCATTAATATCACAAAGACAGTTTGGAGTTGAGGCATTGATTTCTTGCGCCGTTCTTC
The DNA here is from genome assembly GCA_038057055.1 of Patescibacteria group bacterium. Lineage (GTDB taxonomy): Bacteria > Patescibacteriota > Minisyncoccia > Phycocordibacterales > Phycocordibacteraceae > C7867-001. Next base: position 3,269 of record JBBUDY010000019.1, read on the forward strand.
TACAATAGAGCATAGTAATTGGTTTAAATTTCAAAGGTCAATTCATTACTAAATTAAGCAGCAAAATATGAAAAGCAAAATATCTTTTTTCATCGTTGGGATCTCGGCATTAACCGCATTGGTCGGCGTAATCAGTGCCGGAGCCCCACAACTTCAGGCGGCGGGAAATGCAGACAAGGTTGATGTTTTCGTGAGCTTCGATAGAACACCCGGGCCAGCGGAAGAAAAACTTGTTCGCTCCTTTGGCGGAACAGTCAGCTACACCTATAGCATTACTCCGGCCATTGCGGCGAGTGTCCCAGAAGCGGCTATCAAAGGACTTTTGAATAATCCGCGCGTAACAGCCGTAGAGATGGACGGCCCCGTATATCCCGCGGACACCGAGCTTACGAACTCATGGGGAGTAGAAAGAATCGGTGCCGGCACTGTTCACACTAACGGCAATACTGGAGCCGGAGTAAAGATTGGTATTATTGATTCCGGTATCAACTACAGCCACCCTGATTTAGACGGGGTCTACGCTGGTGGCTATGATTTTGTTGAAAGCCAGAATGACTTGGAAACACGAGAAGGAGATGGAGCGATGGACGTGTACGGCCACGGCACGCATGTTGCCGGTACGGCATGTGCAGAAGATAATAATCTCGGCGTAGTCGGGGTTGCTCCCAACTGCGCTCTCTATTCATTGCGCGTGCTCAACAATGACGGGGTGGGTTCGTGGAGTAAAACGATTGCCGCTCTGAATTGGGCAGTAACAAATAAATTGCAAGTCGTTAACTTGAGTTTGGGAAGCTCAAAGAATCCCGGCACGGCCGTAGAAACTGCATTTAAAAATGCCGCCACAGCTGGTGTAGTCATCGTGGCTGCCGCCGGAAATTCCGGAAACACTGCTGGCAAGGGCGACAACATTATCTATCCTGCCAAGTATGCTTCGGTGATTGCCGTAGGAGCAACCGATTCAACAAACAAGAGGGCGAGTTTCTCAAGCACTGGGAGCGACCTTGAAATCATGGCTCCCGGCGTATCCGTACTCTCAACGTGGAATGACAATACAAGCTATCTCAACCCGCAACCGATTTGTCTTACTGGCGACTGTTGGTATAAATACGGCTCAGGCACTTCCATGGCTTCGCCTCATGTCGCTGGGGTGGCGGCCATTATCATTGCGAGCGGTTCAGCTCCGGACGCAAACGGCGATGGAAAAATATACGACGAGGTGCGAAAAAAGTTGAACGACACCGCAACCAATTTGGGAGTTGCAGGGAAAGATACACAATATGGCTGGGGATTAGTAAACGCGGTTGCCGCAGTAGCGCCGTAACGATTATGCGTATAAACAAATCCGTTCTTTTTAGTGTGGCAATCGTTGTTACCACACTAGGCGCATTTGGGACCTTCACAGATTCCGCACTTGCCCTTACAGGAACTCCACTCAGTCCAAGGCCGGCACAGTCACTGGGCTTGTCCGTTGGTAATCTTCCCCCTAACGGCTCTCCGAACGCAAAAGTGAAGATTATTGAATATGGGAATTACTACGACCCTTTTTCAAGGATGTTTTTCCAAAACGTAGAGCAACAATTGCGAGCGGAATACATAGAAACCGGCAAGGTTGTAATGTATTGGAAAGATTTTGTTTTCCCCGACTACCCCGGACTGTTGGGTGATTCAAGTGCCGCAAACGCCGCGAGGTGCGCCAATGAACAGGGAATGTTTTGGCCGTACCACGATTTATTGTTAGCACCTCAGATAGACTTGAGCGGTCCAGCAGAACAACTGGATTTTAAAGGTTTTGGAGAACAGCTCGGGTTAAATATGATTAGATTTGGCCGATGCCTTGACGCTAAAAGGTATCAACCATTGATTAAAGCAGATTCTCAAAATGCTGTGCGGGAAGGCGTTAATGCCGTACCTACTTTTTTCATTAACGGACGGCCAGTGATAGGTGCACAACCGTTTGACGAATTCAAAAGAATTATTGAGGAGGAGCTCGCAAAATAAGCAGACTGATTCGCTAGTAATCAAATTGGCAAGTCATCGCTTTATACGCACCTCCACCCTCCATCTTTTCTATTTGGAAGTCGCCCAGTTTCGAAAGCGTGTTGCTCACCGTATCGTTTATAATGCTCATTTGGCTGTCGCTCCCGGCAACAATTATTTTTATTTTCTTATCTTCCAATTGACTGACATCTACTTTCTCGAAACCGAGAGAGTCCACTGCCGATTGAATGACGGGAAGTTCCGGTGCTGTTCCGGTGTATTCTCCCGTGATGTACACATACGCGGGACAGTCTTTGTAAAAAAACTTCTGCTCGATTTGACGATAATAGTCGCCTCTAAATAAGATTTGCGTAACGACCACAAACCCAACTCCAATTACGAGTATGCTCGCCAGCACAATGTAGATTTTTTTCATAAGAGATCCTAATTTTCGTTTGTTCAGAGTCATGATAGCTCACTTTGAGCTATCATCGTAGACCCTAGCTTAGTATTAGAGGTTTACGAAGGGGGTTACCAACAACTACTCGTCTTTACCATCGGCAACATCTACTGGAGCAGGAAACAAGGAGGGAAACTCTTCGCGGAGTTTTTCCTTTACGGGTTCAGATATTTTGTCCTCGTACTTTTCGTAAAGACGTTCAATTGAACTTCGGGCACGAAAAGACTTGTAGATTTCATAATTAGCGGCAGCAGACTCAAATATTTTATTTATCTGTTCGACATCGGGTTCAATTAACTTTTCAAGCAAAATTGCCAAATCTCCAGCTTGACCCCAACCGTCACTAGCAGAGAATTTTGCAATTATGGAATTAACGAGCCGGTACTTGAAGGGTAGCGTTTGGGCTCTTTCAAGAATGGTATCAACAATTTGTTTTGCGTCGCGAGCAATGTACATAGGGTCTATCTTCAATGCTTGAAATCGAGAAATGAATCCGAACGGCATACGTCCGTCTATTGAAACAGGAATGATCAATGTGCCCTTCGATAAAGCAAATCCTGCCTCTTGCGCTGTCCAATCCGATTCCTTGAAGTTTGTAGTAATCAGGGGAATGAATATGTCTGACGAATTTAGATTATCTAGAATTACTTCGACCCATTCTGACGATGGCATAATATCTTCATGAGCAAGGAATACTGTAAATCCAGCGTTTGCCAGAGTTTCTTTTACCGAACCAGCAATTTGTTTATCTAGAGTCGAGTAGCTTACAAAGATTTGGACATCTGATTTTGCAGACATCTTCTCAACAGGAGAAGCCACATCTTTTACTGTGTTACGCAAAAGTTTATATTCCACGGTCACGATTTCCAGCCCATCCTCTTCCAGAGGATAAATTTCAATTACAGAGTCTTTTAATAGTTGTTTATCGTCCTCCGAAAGAGCTTTTAGAGCGTAGAATTGTTTTACCGGTGCGCGTATAATAAAACTGGCGATAAAAGAGTTCCAATGGGAACCGTATTGAGTTGATTGTGAGATTTCAGAAGTGCACTCAGTGAGCAAGCCCGCGATATCTCCACGTTGCTTATGAGATAGTATTTCTTGTAGAGTTTTTATATCCGAGTCTTCTTCCATACAAAATTTAGACAGGCAAATACTCGCGATACACTCTCACTGTTTCCTGATATATCGACTCTATCAGTCGCTCCGTCTGTACAAGTTCGGTGAATCCTTTCTGGAGCAAAAGTAGCCGTACATTCTGACGGATACGCGCTTTGATTGTTTCGTTGTTTGTCCAATCAATCGTAAGGTCGCGACGGATACGTTTTGTTAGGTCTTTTACAAACTCTTTTATATCAATACCGGCCTTCTTGAGATAAGGATCACCGGCAAGAGTATCGTAAAAAACAATTTCTTCTGAAGACAATCCGAGCTCTCTACTCTCTTCATCGAGCTTCTTTATATCATCGGCAATCTCGAGCAGGTTTTTGATGATTTCTGCCGAGCTGATGACGTTGTTTTCGTATTTCTCGATAAGGTCGGTAAGAAGTTTTAGCATCGTTTCATATCGAGCCTTGTTGGTACGGGACCGCACCTTTATTTCTTGATCGAGCATTTTACGAACCATATCAATAGCAAGGTTCTGGTACTTAATCTTTTTTATTTCGTCCCCGAATCGCTGGTCGAAAATAGAGATACTCTTTCTTTCCTCTCCTTCTTTGATAAAGAGATCAATGACGCCTTCAGCCTGCACAGCATTTTCGATGAGACTACGAATGGCGCTCTCGGTTGCTTCAGGGAAAATAATATGTGGTATGACAGTCTGCTTGTTTAGTGCCTCACGAATTGACTGGAAAAATTGCACATCCGTAACAATCTTCATACCTTCTTCTCCGGGCATCACGAGTGCATGAAGACGAGAGAGTTTCGACACTGCGCTCATGTACGACATCTTTCGCTTGTCAGAAAGACGGCCTTCTTCGGTGATAACTTCATTCATCGCGGACTGAAACAGTTGGACTAACTCGACACCCTTCTTTTGTCTCCATTCAGAGAAATTAATGTTGGAGAAATAGATACAGATCTCTCCGTGGAGCTTCTTCATCTCACGAATGACTTCATCCATCGGTATCATCGCTTCCTTCTGTACATCGGCATCATAGATAGCGAGAGCTTTCTTGAGACTTTCAGCAACACCAATGTAATCCACGATTAACCCTCCCGGCTTGTCTTTATAGACACGGTTCACGCGGGCAATGGCCTGCATGAGACCGTGATTCTTGAGCGGCTTATCAAGGTACATCGTGTGCAGGCTGGGAACATCGAAACCTGTCAGCCACATTTCGCAGACAATCGCTATGCGAAGAGGGTCGTTTACCTTCTTAAATCGCTTCTCAAGTTTCTTTACATCATGTTCAGACTGAATTTGTCCGGGGAAATCCTCCATGCCAGAAATGACCACGGCACACTCTGGTGCTCCGGGTATATTCTTGATTGCTTGATACATCGCCACGGCGATTGGGCGACTCATGGTGACCACCATCGCTTTACCTTCAATCGGTCTATTATTGAAATGAGAGACGATATCTTTTGATATTTGCTCAATACGACTCGGGGCTCCGACCACTTTCTCGAGCACAGCAAGCTCTTTGTTTGCTTTTGCTTTTTCGTCCACCAGAATTTCTCCAAAGATTTCATCGAGCTTATCGTCCACAAAAACATCCGCTAGATGGAGCGGAACGAGCCGAGCCTCGTAATAAATGTTCACTGTTGCACCATCTTCTACCGCCTGACCAATTTTGTACGAGCTCACAATATCTCCAAAGACGCGCATCGTATCGCGGTTGTGTCGTGATATTGGCGTCCCCGTCACACCCAAGAAATTTGCATTCGGCAAAGCGTGGCGCACATTGCCCGCAAGCATGCTGTACTGCGTGCGATGCGCCTCATCCGTGAGCACAATGATATTTTCTCGTTCTGTGAGGACAGTATTCGCATCGGGGTCTTCTTGGAATTTTTGAATGGTTGTGAAAATAAGCTCACTTCCAAGGTGGGAGAGTCTGTCTTTCAAATCTTTAATACTCGATGCTCGTTTTGCGAGCGTGCCATATCCCGTCCGACTAAATGTTTTGAACAATTGATCGTCGAGGTCTTCACGGTCAGTGAGGAATACATATGCTGGGCTCTTGAGTTCGGGGAGACGCTTTGTCTTATTCACATAAAAAACCATTGAGAGCGACTTACCAGAACCTTGCGTGTGCCAGAAGACACCTATTTTCCGCTCTTGTTCTCCGAGCACTGAACGAATTGTACTAGCGATAGTCTTATTCACTCCGTAGTACTGATGATACAGAGCCGTCTTCTTCGTATACGTCACCGCGTCGCCGTCGCCATCCGCCTCAAATACAATGAAGTTTTGTATAGCATCAAGCAGCCGATCCTTATTGAAAAGACCCTTAGCGAGCACTTCAAGCTGGCTGAAGCTTTTTGGCGCATCGGTTTCTGATTCAATACCTTTCCATGTACCATATCGCTCCCACGACGAGGAGATTGTCCCGTGCCGCGCTTCAGTGAGGTCGCTTAAACAAATTACTTGGTTGTACAAAAAAATCTTTGGGATTTCCTTTTTATAATACTCAATATCTCGATATGCCTGACCGATTGTTGCTTCACCACGAATAGGACTTTTGAGCTCAAGCACAGCAAGAGGAAAGCCGTTCACAAAGATAACCCCGTCGAGCCGGCAGACGTTCTCAATACCTTGAACGGTGAATTGATTCACTATCAAAAACTCATTTGCTTCTACGTTTGCGAAATCAATAAGTTTTACGACCTCCGTTTTCTCCTCGCCATTCTCTCGCCATGTTTTCTTCACTCCTTCAGTGATGAAAGTAAACATCTCCTTGTTCCCAAGGATGAGGTCTGCATTGTGATAACTGGCGATATCATTTACAACCTGTTCTGCTTGTTCAGCTGGAAGTTGCGGATTGAATCGGCGGACAGATGTGAGTAATCTATTTTTCAGTACTACACTGCGGAAGTCCTCACGCTCTGCATTAGGTTGTCCGGGTGCAATCGTTGGACCAGAGATGTACTCATACCCTTCCGCCTGAAGCCACTCAATGAGCGGTTGTTCTGCAAGATTGTTTTCATTGAGTTTATTGGTCATATTTTAGTTATACACAGTTCGTTGATAGCGATCGTTTGTCATGGTATTCTGTAAGCATAGAAGAAAAGCGTCTGGTGCCCTACGGGGTGTCCGGGCGCTTTTCGCTTATAATATCGGGGTTTTCAAGGATAAAGATTCTGATGAAATCAAAGACATCGGTGGTCATGTTTTCGTTTCCATCAAAACAGTATTCCTTAACAAATCGACCGACAAAGTCACTGACTTGCACTGCCTCCGAGTATTCGGAATCAACCTGCACTATTTTCTCAAAAGCAGGTAGGCGATAATTATTGCGCAGATACTGTTTTAGGTTTTCTTCATCTTTTTCCGATTCCAAATACCGGTCAAACACAATTTCCAGATTGTTCATCTCAGGATCTATTGTCACCAACTTTGAAAATACATACTCGAAACTCCTTCTTACAACAAAGTTACGAAACTTATTCGGGTCATACGCAAAATCAGATTTACCAATCTTTTTCAGATATGGACCGGTATACTTTGCCTTTTCTAGAATAAAGGAAACAAAAAGCACGCTGTGCTTATGTACCAAATCGCTGAATACGCCGGCAAGAATCTTTGCATCCTTGGTGTACTTTTTGAGTTCCTTGCCCGTGTCCTTGAAATAACGAAAGGCCGAAAGATGCCGGTGAAATTGTGCCAGTGAATCACGATGAACAACTGCGATATTGAGTTGGTAGTATCGGCTTGATGATGGATGAGATGGATGACCCGGATCACCTGTCTCATCAACAAACAGAAAAACACGCCCCTTTCCAAATGTTTTAATCGGCTGTACTGCAGGCGAATTTTCGTTGAGTTTGTTGGTCATGGTAGTAGTTTTTCTTGCAAAGCTCGAACCGCTGTCATCAACTTGTTTGTTCTCTCTTCTGTTGTGTGCCAGTTTCTACCATCTTCTGTTATTTCTCGCTTAATACACCCATCGAGGAAATCACTAACCAATCCTAAATCTCCTTTTTTGATATATCCCGGATGTTGTTCAAAAAGCTGTTCAATGGCTTGTTTATGTGAAATCCATTTGCCAACCAAAGGACGACCGTGAGTCTGCATCTCGGTAATTCGATCAGTTGCGTCATTGAAAGTTTCTTTGATTTCTTCGGTTAATTTCTCCCGATTACTAGTCAATAGTCTCATGCATAGTAAGTGATAGATAAGAGGTCCGTACAGTTTCTGATATTTTTCCTCGTCTTTATTCTTCCTGAAGAAATAATATTGACCAATCAATGCAACAATGGCAGCAACGACGCCGGAAACTAGCGGTGAAAAGATGCTCGGATTAGATATGAGCTGCGAAAATGTGGTTGTTGCCATAGTTTTATATTCGTATTTCTCCACTCATCAGGCGCGGTAAGAGCAGATCGCGCATGGCGATGAGTTTTTGGTTTTCTTCTAGAACGACCATTATTTTCTCAAACATTGGATTCACGGACTCGTAAAAATCGGAGAGTATTTTTTCTGGTGGCATTACGACCTCAATTTTTTCAAATGCCCCTTTGCTAATGATTGGAGCGGCCGTTCCTCCTGAAGCGTACGCTTGCAAACCGCTCCTCATACCTCGCAGGAGCAGGAACACAAACGGACGCAGAACTTCCGATTTTGGAATGATGCTGTTGATTTGTTGATTGGTAAAACTCTCTCGCGTGGCAATAGCTACCAGACCAACTGTCGCAATACAACTCACGCATATTGCGCCGACGGGAAGTTTGGAAGCGCTCATAGTCCCGGCACCTTGTTCAGACAAAAAGCGTTCCGTTCTAACAACGAATACACCATTTTGTAAGTCGGGAATAGTAATAAACGGATAGTTGTTACCAAAATTCTCTTTATCTTTCGTACTCGGAGTCTTGCCAGTAATAATTCTCCCAAGATCGCCTAATTTTTTCATCTCCCACCCTTTCGAGAGTGCTTCAGGGAATACACCAAACCGCTTTCTGAAAATCGCCTGCGCCATTTCCTCAAGCGTTTTGATAATGCGGTTGTTGTTTTCAATCATCTCGTCAAATGTTGACAGAATTTCCGCAATACGTTTTTGTTCCCCAATTTCTTTTGGGATCTCTATATCAAAATCTGAAATAACGCTCCATCCAGCGCGGGGCATTCTCGTCCCTTCTCCTTGCCCTGTTGCACGATCAATAAATTGATTGTTTCCAACAAGATAAAATAGAAACATAGGATCCAACTGAGCGTTTTTTGGTCTTAAAACAGTGATATCGGTTGAGCACACGCCGTCGATTTTTGATCGTATCACTTTTCGAAAATAGACACGCAAAGACCCGAAGAGCACATCTCCATTCTTGAAACGTTTCTTGATACTTTGCACATCCCTAGAATCACCAACTCCAAGAAGACGCAGGGTCTGTTGTTCGATATGCTCAAGTCCAATGTATGGCAAATGTTTTTCCTTTGTTGGCTGATAGAGATCACGCACATCTGTCGCAACATCTCCCAACCTCACCGTCCGCCAAGTTGTTTTGGTTTTTGTGGTCATACTTTCTTTATCGGATTGACTCCCGCAGCGGCGCGGATGTCAAAGCCACACCCCATACATTCTTCGCATACATAGATATCTTTAAGTGAGGTGAATCCACCATCGGGGAGACGGATGAGTTTCTCGCATCCGGCACAGTGCGCGCGCTGGAATCTCGGAGGGTTCGGCAGTTTTTCGAAGTTATACTCATTAGTGCCATACCACACGTACATCTCAAGTTCGTGATCAAAATCCGCGCGACATTTTTTGCATGTCTGCCACGTACCCTTGTGTTCTTCCGTATGATGGTAGCCGCAAAGGGTAAACCGGCGATGATTGCGCGCACAGCTGGTACGAGCATATGAGAACATGACGTATTCGTTCTCGTCGTTACAGATCCAATTACCGCAACAGTCAATCTGTTCGCGCGGCTTCTTTTTCTTTCCGCATAGCCCGCAGGCAGGCGTTATTATGCCTACAGTACTATTTTTCTTTGTCTTTTTGTTTTTGATCATAACGGAAATTTTATGTCTTTATCGAGTGGCAGTTCTGCTAGAAACGACATGATTTGTTCCTGTGTTGGCTTTTTGACATTGGTGACGAGATAGTCTTTCTGGAACAATGGCTTTTTTACGGCCACATTGCACTCGTCCAAAACAGTCTCGACGAACATTGCTGGAGCGACATCAAACGAAATGAGTGCAGTAATCATCGCGTGCTCTTGAAAGGTCTCCGCGTCTTCAATCGTAACGTTGAATCGGTTAGAGACCTTTTTGAGCGTTTTTGCAAATGTGGTGGCGGACGCTTTCTTGAGATTGGGATTTGTAACAAATGCGAGCACGACAAAAAATCGTATCTTGTTGTTTTGTATTCCTGCAGGGCTTCCAATGAGTGTTTCGCTTTCCCATAACCCATCTTGAGCGGGCTCGGCTCTGCTTGTTTGCTCGTTCCATACAAACTGTTCATGGCGAGATGTCCTGTTCTCAACAACACCATACGGTTCATCCTTTTTCAAACCGCACTCGTCCATCACAAAAGCGTGCATTCGTATGAGCGTTTTGATTGTCATGTCCGCCTGTTTCCGTGAGAATCGTTTTGATTCTTTATCGCGGAGTTCTATTTCTCCCGCAGATACCACATAGCCGAACCTGTCGCGATATTCGGCATGATCAAGCATTTGTAGTACCGGCTCATCATCTGCAAATTTCTGGCGATGCTTTTGTATATACTCAAAAGTGAACGGGTTTATCTCTGCCTCCACCACGAGAAAAACGCGGCTCACGCGATCATCTAAAATCCTAGTTTCCTCACACAGGCGAACTTGTGAGTACGGCCCATCTTCACCCCACATTTGCTTGTAGTCTTTCGGTGTCAGTTTTTTGTTTGTTTTATGTTGATTTTTGGTCATATTTTTGACTTATCCACTTTCCCTTGATAGCGGCCGCTCGCCATGCTACATTGGGTCTACAGAATCCGTTTCTGTCCTGCCCGTGGATTCGGGTTGTCTATCCGCGAAAGCCTGGCCCTCGTGGTCGGGCTTTTGCTTTATTTTGGCAATATGAGATTTAACCTGGCTTGCGTCGATTTTTAAGTCGAGAAGTCTGCCAAGAGAACCGTCAATTCTCCCGCCCTTTATCAGTATGATTTTCTTGCCCTCCTTGGCTTTTAAGTGCTGAACGAGTGCCGCAAAATCCGCGTCACCCGAAAGGAGGCAAATGGTGTCGTAGTTTCCCAAAAGCCGCATAGCGTCAACGGACATCTCGACATCAAAATTGCATTTTGGAATCCATACGAAATCGCCCCTGTCATCCGAATGAACAAGGCGAGTATTTGTTACTGAATCGGTAGCCGTGAGGTCGTGTCGGATTTGCTGGATACGTTTCGTGAACACTCGGTGCGCACCGAACACATGCTTCGTAGCCCGATTAAAGGCCATAGAACCGGTACTGGAAGGATCGTGTCCGTAATAAAAGCGAGTGTCGATTGAGAAGCACCCGAGAAAGTTTTTTAATTTTTCGATATCAATCTCCACCGATTGGCCTTCCTGAAGCGACGCGCCATCCAGGTCGTATGCTTCATCATCAAACCAGTGATTGACATTGGCGAAATCAACGAACGCCAGAATTTTCGGAAACTTTTCGGCGTCAATCCCGAGAGTCTCACGTATATTTTGCTGTTTTAGTTCGTCGAGATTCATACTCCAATTTTTTTAAGATTGCTGGTAATCCGTTCTTCAAGTTCGTCGCCTTTTTTGAATGCGTCTTTGAGCTCGGACGAGAGTCTCTGCATCTTTTCCTCAAACGGGATACCATCGTCAATCTCGTCAGCGAGGCCGACGTAGCGGCCTGGTGTGAGTACATAGCCCGCTTTCTCTACGTCCTCTGTCGTTACAGATTTGCAAAAACCAGATATGTCTTGATACTCACCAACACCGGATTCTCCGCGCCAGGCACGCACTGTACTGGCAATTTTTTGAATATGTTCGGGGTTGAATACGACTTGCTTGCGAGAAATCTGCTCGAAGGTGTTGCGTGCGTCAATAAAAAGTGTTTCGCCAGCGCGTTTGCGAAAACGATCTCCTGACTTATTTTTTGCCAAAAACCACAAGGATACGGGGAGTGAGACGTTATAAAAAAGTTTCCCGGGGCAGGAAATAATCACATCCACAAGGTCATCTTCGATAAGTTTCTGGCGAAGCCCTCCCTCTTTTCCTGATACAGCGAGTGCGCCATTAGGCATAACGAACCCCGCATGCCCGTTTGGAGCGAGATGGTGGGCGAAGTGCTGAATCCACATAAAGTTCGCATTACCGCTGGGGGGCGTACCAAGAATTATGCGTGGGTCGTTGTCCGCAAGCTTTGACGGCTCCCATTCTGCGTTAAAGGGAGGATTGGCAATGACGAAATCGGCCTGCAGGTGCGGAAATTTGTCTTGATAGTAAGTATTGCCCAGCTCTATCTTGCCGGAGAGACCACGGATGGCGAGATTCATCTTTGCCAAACGCAACGTGGTCTGATTACTCTCCTGACCGTTGATGGCGAGTTTTGATGGGTCTTGCCCGTGATCGTGGAGATATTCACCCATAGATACGAACATTCCGCCGCTACCACAGGCGGGATCGAGCACCCGCGCGTTCTCGTACGGCTCGAGAATTTCGACGAGAAGCTTAACAATAGACCTTGGTGTGAAAAATTCACCACCGCGTTTACCTTCAGAGGAGGCGAACTGGCCGAGGAAGTACTCGTAAATTCGCCCGAGAATATCTTTCTCACGATCGAAGTCGTGGTTAAACGAAATACGGGAGAAGATGTTTACGAGTTCGCCAATAACAGCGTGGTCGAGTGTTGTGCGTGTGTAGATTTTTGGGAGAACACCTTCGAGCTCGGCTCTGTTGTCCTCCTCGATAAGATCCATCGCCTTATCGAGTACTTGCCCGATATCAGACTGCATCGTCTTCGTCTGAAGATATTCCCAGCGTGATTTTTCCGGAACGTAGAACACTCGCGCGCTCTTATAAAAATCTTTTGTCTCAAGAATTTGGGCGCGAGCGTTGTCGTCCTTCACGTAGAAATCTTCATTCTTTGGATCGCGAGTGAGCGCGTCGAGTTCTTCGCGCCGTTTATAAAATGCGTCAGAGATGTATTTCAAGAAGAGAAGACCGAGGACGATGTTCTTATACTCGGAGACATCAATGTTGCCTCGGAGCTTGTCGGCAGCCGCCCAGAGCTCCTTTTCGAAGTCGAGGTCGTGATGATGGCTTTTTTCGATTACATTTTTTGTGGCCTCCTTTTGACCTTTGCGAATACGCTCCTGAAGGTCAGCGGGAAGGGCTGTCTTGAGGATGAGGTAGTTACGCCCAACCTTCTCGGCGGGCATCTTTCCCTCGGAAATCTGCTTGTTTATGGCCGCTCGCGTAAGACCGAGCATTTTGGCCATTTCTGCGACTGTGATGAATTGGGATTTGTTGATTGACATATGTATACCCCCTATTATACACCCTCCCGAGAGATTTTGCAAGTATACGTATGTCAACTTACCAACTCCACCCCTCCTAGACTCTCTAGCGGGGTTGCGTCATCCCTTAGGGTATGACTAACCAAATACAAGCGCCAGTTGGGGCTATGGCCAAAGAAATACAAGCTCCCATAAGGGTTAAATACGTGCTTTACGCGCGAAAAAGTATGGAGAGCGAAGAACAGCAGATCCTCTCTATAGACAGCCAGATCAAGGAGATGCTGGCTATGAATTATTCAATGAAAGGCGAAAACAAAGAATTTGCCTTCACGAAACTCCTTACCTGTGGCCTGTGCGGATCGGGAATAACGGCTGACGAGAAATTCAAGAAACAACAGAACGGCAATGTGCACCGTTACGTTTACTATGGCTGCTGCCGGTTTCAGGATAAGAACTGCAAATCCGGCTACATGCGCGAGGAAGATCTGATTGAACAGCTCGCGAAGCTTATGGACAGTATTGACCTCGACGAGATTGGCATGAAGGAGCGAATCAAGGCGGAGATTGAACGGCACAAGAAATTCCAGTCGGGACTACTCGGCATCAAAGGACAATCAGTGAAGGTGGGCGATATCGATGTGCGGAACTACGCAAAATACATTCTGCGAGATGGAACGATACTTGAGAAACGGGAACTGCTGACCTGTCTGCGGAGCAAGATAACGATGGCGAATAAAGAAATCAAAATCGTCTAAGGAAAACCCGCCAGAAATGGCGGGTTTCCCTTTTGCTTGACTCAACTGAAATGATGCTCTGTTAACGCACCTCGGTCGGTCTCACATGCCTGTGCCCCCGCGAGGAATCGAACCTCGAATAGCGGCTTAGAAGTCCGCAGTTATATCCATTTAACTACAGGGGCTAATTGTATGTTCTAACCTTTTTCTCAAATACTGCCTACCGAAGCCTGTCTTGAGTTGCTTTTCTCGGAGCTGTGCGTCCTGTTTCGACAAGCAGGCTTCATAGTACACGAGTTTCAAATTTTTTATCGTTCGGTCAGACAGGGTCGTACTACTTGTGTGTTCCATCATTCTTCTCTTTAAATCAGCTGAATAGCCGATATAAAACTTATCGGCCTTTTCGCTATATAACACATACACGTAGAACATACTTACTATTGTACAGCGAAGCCCGCCAGCAACTTGCGTAGCAGGGCGGGCCAGCCAAATTGCGGAGCTATTGGCTGGGGTCGGCGTAGCGATAGACGCCCGTTTTATACTTTGCTTCTTCGGCGGCGCGATTCTCGAAAATGGTGTGGATAGTATCGAGAGAAGAATTGTTGAAGACTGCCGGTGTTTTGGTCGCGGGCGCGCCGATGGTACCCCCGCCTGCGACCGTCTCAAACGCCCACACATTCCAGATGATAATGCCCACAAGTATAATCAGCGATACGCTGAGTAGTATGAGCCAGTCACGCACCGGGTCGACCGTTGCATGCGAACGTAATCGTTTCAGAAACGAGTTGAAAGAGTCAAAAATATCCATAGGTAGAAGAGAGAGAAACGCGTGCTGTCGGGGAAACGATTGGTGCGGTACTTGTGGCAAATTGTGTCGCTGACACAGAGCCAACAAGAATGTTTAGATTGGCATGCCAGCCATTTTCGGTGCCTTGCGTCACCGAGAGCGAGGAAATCGTCAGATCGTAGGGTGCGTATTCGATTGCTCCTATCGTACTCATCACCGCTTCAAATGTCCCATCAATCGAGAGAGCGAACACGAGCGACGGAGTGGCGGCTGTAGCACCAGCGGGAGAGACAGAAAGGACGCTCACCGTGGCTCCCTGTGCCTCTCCGCGCGATTGAAGAGAATCAATGAATGCGACGACCCCCGTCTCTGGGACAAAATAACTTCGTATCGTAGCTTCGTCATCCGCGATTTCGGCAAGAGATGCGCGCGAGGAAGCGACACGGTTTATGGTTTCAGTCTTTATCACCACCTTATCCTCCAGATTCACCACCTCAACACTCTTCGCGCCAACGGCGGCATACCACATCCCATATCCGATACTAACCATCACGCAAACGATAATTGCCACGAGGCTGTGAATAAGAGGGGACTTCATGGCGCGAGAGTTATAGAAATGGTAAATGAGATATCTCTATCTTTTGCATATGCAGAGACCGGCAGGTTAGCGGCAGAAGCGAATGGGTCGTTCTGTAATGCCAATTGATACGTACGGAGTGCGTCACGCGTGGCGGCGATACCGGAGATTGCCAGTGTCCCTGGCGCTGTCCCATTCGCGGGTGTATACGAGAAAGCAGAAAGTGAGATTCCCGGACGCGGCGCCGCAAGTGCAGAACGCAGTATGGTGCTCGCTGAAGGGACATTCTCCAATGCGACTAACACAGTGGCATCGCGCGAGAGCGCGGCAAGGTGAGTAGAAATCTCTGCTTCGTTTGAAGACGCGAGTATAGATTCGACATTTGCGAGGTGCGCCTGCTTCGCTGCGGCACTCTGTGTCAAGAACACGTAGGTCGGTATGAGAAGTAGCCCTGCGATACACACAAGAATGGTAACCGATATGATGAGTACGACACCAAGTCGTAGGAAATATCCTCGAGACAGTGCGTGCTGTCGCTCTCTCGGAAGCAGATTGGTAAGTTCAGTATCCATATGACGGGACATGGTCACGGAGTGCAAGACCGATTGCCGTTGCGTATGCGAGCGATTCAGTGTAGTCAAGTGCGGGAATCCACGTGTCGCGCGATGCAAGATTAGTGAAGACGTCGCCGGCGGTCACAGGAATTTGCAGTGCTCCCTCAAGATACTCGGGAAGCCCCCGTACCGATGCATTTCCACCTGCAAGAATGACGTGCGATACCGATTCGTGCGTTCCAACAGAAACTGCCTTTTCTTGCCAATACATCAAGCGACGGGAAATTTCATCACGAATCGCAGAGACGGTTGAGAGCATCACGGCAAGATAATCTTCATTTCCAGGACCCGGCACGATTCCTCTCTCTGCTTTCACCTTGCGTGCCTCGGCTTCTGTCACTCCGAAATGTTTCTGCACCGCGAGCGTAAGCGCATGACCACCGATGCCAAAGGTGGTAGCGAAACGCGGTATATGACCAGTCACTATTGCCATCTTTGTCGTCGTCTTCCCCACATCAATGAGAAGCGTTGTCCCTGTGTCTCCGGTCGGAATGAGCGCTCGCGCCATTGCAAACGTTTCTTCCTCAAGAGCTTGTACTGGAATATTCGCTTCATCAAAAACAGAAAGAATATCGTCAACCATGCGCCGAGCAAAACCGACACCCACCACTGATTCTTCGCCGTTTTCCATACGTCCGATACCGATAAGGTCGAAAGCGGTTTCGGATGGCGGAAGCGGCACGAGCTCGTCGAGATGCTGTTCTACTGCAATCCGCCATTCTGTCTTCCCTGCGCCGGGTGCCCTGCTCTCAAAGAGATATGACTTCGATTCTGGCAAGGATACATTTGCAATAGAGATGTCAGCTGCTTCAGTGGCAGTACTGATGGCTTTCACAATTGATGCTCGATCAATTATTTCACCATCCGTGAACACGCCGAGCGGCAAACGAACTTGAGCATAGTGTTCGAGCGTGAGACCGTGTGCACCTTCAGTGAGGCGTACGACCTTCACGCCGCTCGTCGAAATATCAACACCAGAGAAAGGGGCCGCGAGATAGCGCGGGGGAGCAAACGCAGCACGCACGCGTTCTCCAATAACAAAGGCCATGTGTGTAGTATATCAGTGTGCGGCAGTACCAGACGGCACTTCCCTATCTGGTGTGAGAAATGCAAATGTCTCATGTGCACCGACTGCGAACAGCATGCCGTTTGATTCAAGCCCACGAATCGTGCGCGGTTCGAGGTTGGTTACAAACGCAAGTTGGCGACCTACAAGCGACTCCGGCTCGCTCACATATGCGGCAATGCCAGAAATAATCTGGCGTGGTCCACCGTCTTCATTAAAATCGACCATGAGTCGAAGGAGTTTATCGGTCTCGGGGACGCGCTCAGCACTTCGCACCGTGCCAATTTTCACTTCTATTTTGCTAAACTCTTCAATTGAAATTTTCTCCTTTTGCATACCTAGAGCCTAGCGCCTATGTTCCTTTCTGCCTAGTGAGGAAGCTAGTAAGGATAAGTGCGGCGGCTGAAGCATCGACATTCCCGCGCCGCTTCACGGCGCGAGTCTTCCCTTCTTTTTCTGGTGCACGGCGCGCTTCTGCGCTCGTAAACACTTCTGACTCATAAAACACCGGCACGCCGCCCCGCTCGGTGAGCTGCTCACCGAGCGCCGTAGCATCTTTTGCAATCGCATTTTCACCACCCGCGAGATTCCGTGATTCCCCGATAACGACCGCGCCGATATTTTCTTTTGCAATCAGCGCGCAGAGCTCATCAACAAGTCGTGGGGTGTTTGAAATGATGGCATGCGGGAAGCCCATCGTTCCCGCTTCGTCAGAAAAAGCGAGGCCGATTTTTTTACTCCCATAATCAATACCGAGATACCGCATACAGAGAGTGTGTGGTATAATCCGCACATATGCAACCGTATACACCATTCTATTCGCCCTTTGCGCCGGAATTATTCGCGGCGCTTATTCCACTTATCGTCGTCGTTGCGCTCTGGACGGTCGTTATCAAAGGCTATGCGCTCTGGCACGCGGCACGTAATGGTCAGCGCAACTGGTTCATCGCGCTTCTCGTTATCAACACCCTCGGCATCCTCGAGGTCGTCTATCTTATCTGGTTCCGTCCAAAATCTGATATAAACAAAGTGACGCCTGCGCATCACTCATCAGCGCGGGCGTAAGCAGTGGATATTGTTCATTAAAGTAGTAGGTTCAGTGGTATACTGGATGAGTGTCTGAGCCATACAAAAGGACCCCGAATACGAAGTGTTTGACTTGTTCTAAACCGATTTACAGAAGACCGGTGCAGATGAAGGGTGGTCCGGTCTTTTGTAGTCAAGCTTGCTATGGAGTCGCAAATAGAAAAGAAACTCCGTGTGTCGTATGCGGATCACCTATTCTTGCCAGTGCTAATGCCAAAACATGCAGCAGAGCCTGCGCAAATAAAAACCGAACGGGCATTCGTTATAAAATCGGGAGTCCAAGAGACAAGGTAAAAGATGAGCGAGCCCTTAAGCTACGTCTGCTAGCTTTACGAGGAACGGCCTGCGAACGGTGCGGCTACGACAAAAAGGAGATTCTCAATGTTCACCATAAAGATATAAATCATGATAATAACGATATGGGGAATTTGGAATTACTGTGCCCCAACTGTCACACAGAAGAGCATTATTTTAAGAAAAGCTGGATGAATGACATGCCGTCAGGTTACAAAATACGGAAGGGTGCTCCGAATGGTTAAGGAACTAGTCTTGAAAACTAGCGGGCCAAAAGCCCTTGTGGGTTCGAGTCCCACCCCTTCCGCAAACAGAAACTTCCGAATCCAACGCTTACAACAATTGCAAAAATGGCAAAGGCGGTTGAGGTTTCAGTTAACGAACTGTTAAAATAAAGATATGGAAAAATCGTCACAGAGTAACCGGAGGCCGTTTGCCGAAGATCTTTCACAAAGTTCGTATGAGAGAAATGGAAAACTGTTTGAGTTAAAAGAGCATCCGAATGTAGTGGTGCGGCTTAATAGTATTGATGTTTCATCAGAAGAAAAGCTTGCTGGAGAGGTGGCGAGACTCAAAGAAAATAGAGGGTTGTTTGCATCTCTGGAGCAAGACGGTGTGCGAGTCGCAAAATTTGATTATGTGATTGGCAATAAAGGACAGGGTGGCTTCGCTGAAAGTTATGCTTTAGTTGAAAAAATTAACGGTAAAAATCTTGTTGAGATGGAGTCTTTTGATGCGCGTGCAGTAGTGGAGATTGATGAATGCTACGCAGGTTACATGATGCATTTGCTACATGTTTTGAAAAAAAACGGTCGCTATTGGTCAGACATACAACCTGGACAGATTGTATATGGCACGCGCGACGGTGATGTTGTACCACATGCATATGTCGTAGATATTGATCCGGTGGCTAGATCTTTTACGAATATGGATGGATCAAAAAATGATCATAACAAAATGGAATCGGAAATCTTCTTTTTCGCAAGCAATCTCCAGACTGTCTATGGGTATGTTTCTACCTTAGAGGGGAAAGCCGGGAACAAAAGTTCCTTTGAAGCTACCCGCGCGAGATTCCGGGAAGTTTTAGACCGGTTTCGTCTCATTATTACCGATATGCCTGGCGGTCGGATAAAAGATTATGCGCTGAGGATTCAGGTGAAACTTGAGAAAGAAATGGGAGCAATCCCCGCCGTTTTATAATTTCTCTTCAAAACGGTGGCAATTTGTGCACGAATGGGATGTGGGTGAGAAGCAAATACTTAGAGCTTCGCAAGACCGTAACACGACGGTGCGGACACCCTTCCGCTCCAAGCATAATTTAAAGTACATCCAACTTTCCCCAGCCCCCTCTAGTGATATACTTTCTCTATGGCACAGAATGCTCTCTTTGAATGGGAGGGGCGGGAATACGATCATAATCCAAAAGATGCTGATTGGTATTGGGCGGTTGGTATCATTGCCGTCGCCGGTATACTTGCGGCAATTCTCTTTGCAAATTATTTGCTCGCGGTACTCTTTGTTATCGCCGCCGCAGCGCTTGCCCTCCATGCGGCAAAGGAACCCCCGATTCATCGCTTCCGATTGGTTGAGCAAGGCATCATCATTGGTGATGAACTCCATCCGTTTGAACGCATGACTTCCTTCTCTGTGCTTGAAGATATCGAGGGAGAGTATCCGCCGATGATATCGATTAAGACGATGAGCTGGCTCTCGCCGCACCTTATTATCCCGCTTGAAGGGGTCGACGTGGACGCGGTCTATGCCTACTTCTTGCAGCATGTCGACGAAGAGGAGCACCACCACACGTTTGTCGATTTAGTGGCGGCGTGGCTCGGGTTCTGATATACATTCAACATTGCCCCCGTCGTTCAACGGATAGGACGCGAGCTTGCGGAGTTCGTAATCGAGGTTCGATTCCTCGCGGGGGCACCAGCTAGTGCTAATTCAAGCGAGCGGGGTGGCTTAGAGAAGTTATATCTTCCGATACCGCGTACTTCGCGCGTGACCGAGTCGTTCCAGCAACTTCAATTCAACGAGCCTCGAAAGAGTCTTTTTGATAGTTGGTTGCGCCACCTCTCCTATGAGTCGTTCCGTTATTTCTTTGACACCAAGAACACTCCCGTCAGCGAAGAGCTCGTAGATACTGATTTGCTTTGGCGAGAGTAGTTTCTCCGGTTGTTTGGTATCAATCAATGCTCTTGCCCTTTCAGTCTGCTCTATAAGCACGTCGAGTATGAAATCGATCCATGCTGAAATGTCTTCGTTATCAGTTTTGTGATTCTTTTGCGTTTGCCGAAGTGAGAGATAATAATCAGTCTTTCGCTCCTCAATTATTTCCTCAAGCGATACATAGGGAATGTGTGCATATCCTGATTGGAGAAGAAGTAGATTCGTGAGCGCACGCGACAAACGTCCGTTTCCGTCATGAAACGGATGTATCGCGAGAAATTCGAAGATGAAGTTCGCAATTACTAGAAGCGGGTGGAATTCGTGTCCGTCAATGTGTTCATTTGTCCACAAGATCGCCTCATCCATTTCTTTCTTTACCAGATACGGCGGAGTTGGACGGAAAAGGACGACATCTTCTCCACCAGGATTACGTATCACCACAACATTATCGGTTGTTTTGTATTTCCCTTTATGAAGCGTATCCTTATTCGCGAAGTGCAAAAGAATCTCATGAAATTGAAGAATATGTCCCTCGGTTAGTTTCAGGGTCTGAGAGTGGTCGAATATGCGACCCAGAAGATCAGCATACCCAGCAACCTCTTCTTCGTCTCGTCCTTTCGGCTGTTTTGCTTTCAGACCGCGCAAAAGACGCGCAATCTCTTCATCGTTCATTGCGGACCCCTCGATACGAGTTGACGCTCCGGTCGAGGTGATAATGACCGACGCTCGGAGTTGTTTTAGGATATGAGAATTCATTTCTCCAACCCCTCGCCATAATCCTCTAAACTCATCAATCTGGGCGATTTTCTTTAGAATCCCTCCTGAAAGGCGTATTCTTTTGTTGAATCTATTTTCCATAATCTGATATATTCTGTATATACGATAGTATCCGATACTATCCGATTAGTCAATAGGCAACTTTTGATTCACTTAATCGAAAGTGTAGTATCGTTACAAAACGCTCTCGTCGTTCAACGGATAGGACAGCTCCCTCCGAAGGAGCAGATACAGGTTCAATTCCTGTCGAGAGCACTGAATTACACGTGAGCGCGTTTGATTGCCGCAGCGAGGCGGGCTTTCTTGCGGTCTGCGGTATTGCCTTTAATGATGCCGCGCTTCTTCGCTTTATCGATTGCCTTGTAGGCCCCCGGGAGGAGTTTCTCTGCGCCCGCAACATCTTTGGCAGTGAGTGCCTTCATAAGCGTCTTGGTAGTGTCCCGGAGCGTATCCATGCGCCGCAGGTTGAACACGCGCTTCCTCGCCGAGGAGCGGACTGCTTTCTTTGCTGAGCTAGTGATTGCCATATAAATAGGTTGTAGAAGGCAGTATGCAGGAGGCAGATAAGAAATGCAAATACTGTATGATACATCTATGATTCGGCAGATCCGTGGAGAGGTACTTTCAGTGGGTCCGGTAAGTGCGGTGATTGAGGTTGCCGGATTTGGCGTCGAGGTTCGAATGGCGTTTGTCGATGCTCTCCGGGTGGGGAAAGAAATCTCCCTAGCAACACACCTTGCGGTCAAACAGGACGGTATGGAGCTCTATGGTTTCGTTGACACTGCTGACCGCGATTTCTTCGAGCTCTTGCTTTCTGTCTCAGGCGTGGGGCCGAAAACAGCGCTCTCGGTCTTGCGCCGCGCGCCGCGCGAGGCACTCATTGGCGCAATCAGCAAACGCGATTTGAGCTATCTTACGAAAGTAGTCGGGCTCGGGAAAAAGAGCGTAGAAAAAATGTTGGTTGAATTGTCGGAAAAAGTTGGTGATGCCGCACACGATGACGCAGATGGTGATGTCTTCGACACCCTCGTCGCGCTCGGCTACACCGAGCGCGAAGCACGCAAAGCGCTCCAAGCGATACCTGAGACAATTGTTGGTAAAGATGCGCGGCTCAAAGCAGCTCTTTCTTCTCATACATGAGGCGACTACGACGAATCCTCCTTGCTCCGTATCACTACGCGTGGGCACTTCTCTCAGCGCTGTGGTATCGCTTCCCTGCTAAACAACTCGTCGTCATTGGTGTCACCGGAACAAAAGGAAAATCTTCTGTGGCAGAAATGCTCTATACGATACTCACGGCGGCGGGACACAAAACCGCGCTCGCAGGCACCATTCGTTTTGTTATTGGAACAGAATCGCGACCGAATCTTTTCAAAATGACCCTGCCCGGCCGAGGATTCATACAAAGGTTCCTCGCAGAAGCGCTCGCAAAGAAATGCACCTATACGATTGTCGAGATTACAAGCGAGGCGGCTCTGCAGTATCGGCATCTTGGTCTTGAACTTAATGGACTCATTTTCACAAACCTCCAGAAAGAACATGTTGAGTCTCATGG
Source organism: Patescibacteria group bacterium (assembly GCA_038057055.1). GTDB lineage: Bacteria > Patescibacteriota > Minisyncoccia > Phycocordibacterales > Phycocordibacteraceae > C7867-001. The sequence continues at coordinate 25,972 of JBBUDY010000019.1, forward strand.
CTCATTAGAGAATTATTTTCGTGCCAAGTTCGCCATTGGTAAAGCACTTGTCCGTTCACCGAAACGACCTCTGAGCGTCGTAGCTCATGCTCATGATACCTACGGTGCAAAATTTCTCACACTTCCCGTCGAGAAACAAATTCCATTCTCACTTGCTGATAGTACCGAAGTAAAAACAAATGAGAATGGTGTGTCATTTTCGTATGGGGGTCAGCATTTTACCCTTCCTCTCCCTGGAGAATTCAATATTTTAAATGCTCTTGCTGCAATAAAAATGGCAGAGGTATGTGGAGTCCCGCTCACAACGTGTGCAGAGGCTTTGAAAGGACTTGTACGCATACAGGGTCGTGTCGAGCGTATCGAGGCTGGTCAAGATTTTATTGCAATCGTTGACTATGCACACACGCCAGACTCTCTCAAAGCGCTCTACAGTGCCTTCCAAACACAAAGAAAAATCTGCGTCCTTGGCAACACCGGTGGTGGGCGCGACACGTGGAAGCGCCCGGAGATGGGTCGTATTGCAGACGAAATGTGCGATGAAGTGATTCTTACCAACGAAGACCCGTATGACGAGGACCCACGCACTATCGTCGACGCGATGGCAAATGGAATGAAGCGCGCGCCGGAAATTATCATGGACCGTCGAGAGGCGATACGTGCCGCGCTCCGCGCGGCACGTCCGGGTGACGCTGTTCTTATCTCCGGCAAAGGCACCGACCCGTTCATAATGGGTCCAAGGGGAACAAGGATGCCGTGGGACGACGCAAATGTTGTCCGCGAGGAACTAGAGCGACTTCTCGCTAAACTTTGATACTATTCTCCTATGGAGATGCATGATGCGTGGTTTTTCATCGGCGTATTTGTCTTCATATTCCTCATCTGGGTTTCGACTGGCGGTCCACTTCACCCGCTCGCGTTTACTGGTCCACGACTTTCCCTGCCACAAGAACTTGGTGGCGGCACGTACCTGCAATTCCCTCGAGCATCGTTCACCATTGGTGATGGTTCTACATCTCTATCAGGCCCCTCAAGTGGTTCGAGAACTGATACTCCGGTTCCTACCTTTGTCGGTGGGAGCACATTTGGAACTCCATCTCCCTATCGCGGCATCGTCACAATGAGCCATTACGTTTCGGGCGCCGGTTCTACCGACCCAAAGAATGAATATATCGAAATATCCGTCCCCCAGAACGTCAGTGTGCCTGTCGATCTTTCTGAATGGAGACTGATGAGTGAGGCAAGTGGAAATTCAGTACCTATTCCAAAAGGAACAGAGACACCCTTTGCCGGTACGGTGAATGCGGCACAAGATATCGTGTTGTCACCTGGGATGAGAGCAATCATTGTATCGGGGTCATCGCCCATCGGCGCATCGTTTCGTGAGAACAAATGCATCGGATACTTCAGTACATTCCAAACTTTCTACCCAACACTCCCCCAAAATTGTCCCGTGCCGTCTGACGAGCTTGCTGCTTTCTACGGTAGTGGTTACATCCGCGATCCATTTTGTATCGACTATGTAAATAAACTCTCACGTTGCCAAGTGACACTTACACCTCCAGTTGGTGCTTCAGGCTCTTGTCAGAACTTCTTGGTGAAATATCTCAACTATAATGGCTGCGTCGACGCACACAAAAATGATGCTGATTTTATGGGCAATACCTGGCGCATCTACCTCGGCCGTTCCTCTTCAATGTGGCGTACGAAGCACGAGCTCATAAAGCTGCTCGACGCGAACGGTAAAACGGTGGATGCGTTCAGCTACTAGAAGAAATGTGCTGTAAGTGGTAGAAATAGCAGTATGCGCCCCTAGCTCAATTGGTAGAGCAATTCCCTTTTAAGGAAGAGGTTCTGGGTCCGATTCCCAGGGGGCGCACAAAATATTTTTGACACTTCCTGATCTTTGACCTATCATCCACTCGGGTAGTAAATCTATCAATCAAACAGGAGAAATCCATGAACGTCAGAGGCATTCTGATGGATCTCGATGGAGTCCTTCTGGACTCCTTCCGAGAAGGACTGCGGCGTATTCGTATATTATGCGTCCTTCACGACATTCGGTTTGAGCGGGATACACGGGCAAAACTCTTCAATAGCTGGGGCTTGCCCGGGGTGGAACTGCTCATCCAGTGTCTCGGCGTGAATGATGCGCTTGCGCGTCGTATGTACATTGAATGGGAGAAGCTCGATAGAGTAATTCCACCACCGCTCATTCCTGGTGCTCGCGAGGTACTCGTATGGCTTCGTCGGAATGGTTTCAGGACAGCTCTTATCACTTCGCGTCATCGTCCGAATTTACTCGAGGTTTTGGATCAACTTGATCTTGAGCGCGAATTCTTGGTCATAACGGCGAAGGAGGACGCGAGTCCGTACCACAAGCCAGACCCACGAGTCTTCCGATACGCCCTTGAGACTCTTGATACGAAATGCGGAGTCAAGAAGGATGAATGCATTTTTATCGGGGATACACCGAGTGATACGACCGCTGGACACGCTGCACAGATAGAAACGTTGGTCGTCCAGACAGGTCCATACTTGCTCGAGCATATGGTGCAATACCCGGTCCCCCTTTGGAATGTGCTTAAGTCGATCGATGACCTACCGTATTGGGTAGAGAAGCATCACGACGGAACGCTCAAAGAAACTTACGGTTAACCCCGGTGCTTCGGCACTGGGGTCTTTCGTTACCCCTTTCATCTCTATGAAAAGTGCGGTGGATGCGAGAGAGGATCAAGAACATTTATGATCTTTTTATGTAGAACTTCCTTTGCAGATAGTTCTCTAGAACCTCGCGGCTTGGGAAATAAAGCGGGGATGGTAAATTGTGGAGATCAAATGATTGCCATTCGGTGATTTCATTGGGTTCCATAACTTTTGCTTCACCCTCCCATGAGTGAGAGACGAGGCCGACAGTCAGGAAGTGGGCGTGCTCGTTTCTACAGTTGTGTACAGAAATAACCTGCGGATCCTGGATATCGATGCCCGTTTCTTCTTTGGCCTCTCGAACTGCTCCTGCTTCAATAGACTCTCCCCATTCGAGTTTTCCCCCGGGTAAACACCATTCTCCGGCACTACGGAAAGCTGAGTCAGCTTTGTCAGGATCGGGGTGGCGTCGCCCAAGAACAATGTGGCCATTCTTCTCTAAAATGACCCCGAATCCGGCACCTACTCTTTTCTTTTCTTCAGACATAGCAAATTAGTTTTTTTGTTCCATATCTATATCATTCCCCCTTCATTCGGTGCTCTTTTTTTATCTTCCAGTAAATATCTTCAGACCCCGGATCAACATTTTTGTCCCGATTTTTGAACAAGTGCGCAGGATACTTTTGCTTCACTTTCTTAAGTTTATCTTTCAGAATCTTTTCCGTATCGAGATCTAACAAAACGCTCATATCGAAACAGTAATTCAATACGTCAGCAAGTTCTTTTTTAATCGCTTCGACCTTCTTCGCGTCTTTCTTAACCTCCTCAAGACTTTCATTCGTCCACTGGAAGATCTCAAGCAGTTCCGATGCCTCGATAGCAATGGACTTCGCCACGTTTACTGGACGGAGCGTATCCCAGCCTCGCTCTTTTAAATATTTCCGGATGCGTTTCTCGTGCTCTTTCATATTTTGATTATAAGGGTCTACAGAGATAAAGCCCAGCGCTCGAGAGACAACGCCAGGCCGAGACCTCCCCGACGGGAGTTTTGCAAAAGTTCGATGAGAGAAATCGATAGTTGCCGTGATTCTTTCGGCGTCCACGCGTGACTCCCCTTCTCCATTAGGTCACGTGCCTTCCAGTGCAGAAGGCCATGGATCATTTCAGGCGCGTCGCCCGCATAGAGCGCGCGATTGATTTCAAGCCAAAGCTTTTCTCGACTTCGTGCAGAAAGTGCATTTACTAAGTTGCCATTGAAGCCGTGCTTGTCCTCAAACGTAGCTGGTTTATCGTAGGTGTATGTCAGCTTCGCTTTCGCCGCAATCTTTTTTACTTTCGCCGCAGTAAGTTTGGGCGCGAGAATGATAATTGCATTATCGGATGTGGCGAGAGCGTCCAGATGTTCTTCAAGAATACTTCCTCCATTTTCTTCTTTTTCATCACTTTCTTCCTCACGTATCGAACGTGTGGCCGAAAAAGGATCGTCGATAAGTATCAGAAGCCGCTTTACGAAAAGTCCGCCTGAAAGCGAGGCGTCTTCAAGAACCGCGTTCGTGAGCTCCTCGCGTGCAAGACGTATATACGCGAGATTCGGCTCCTTCGTGCGCGCTTTCGCCACCCATTCAAACGCTTTACTGCGCGTCTTCTCAACATCAGAGCCGTAGAAAAGGTAGATCATAGTAGCTTCATCGTACCCCAATCGGGTCCAGACTTCATCGTTGCAATAATCGGCACACCACGGGTCTCTTTAGTTGGCAAGACAGACTCCATAATGTTTTTTATTTTCGCACCCAACATCCCAACACGCTCATTGCGAATTTCATACACAAGCTCGTCATGCACTTGTAGGAAGAGATATGCATCAGTCTGTGCTTCTTCTTTCTTCAGCATGTCATCGACACGCACCATGGCGAGCTTGATGATATCCGCCTGCGTTCCTTGGATTGGTGCATTGATAGCCATGCGCTCGGCTTGTGCACGGACGTATGGGAGTGATGATTTCATCTCAGGAAATTGGCGGCGGCGACCGAAGAGCGTCTCGGTGTAGCCGTGCTTACGCGCGAAGCCGCGTGTGCTCTCAAGATATTCTGAAAGAATCTTGAATGTGCTGAAATAGTCGTCAAGAAATTGATGTGCTTCGGCGGTGGTGCTCCCCAATTGTGCGCGCAGTGCATTCACTCCCATACCGTAGAGGATGCCGAAATTAATGACCTTCGCACGACGACGCATCTCTGCATCAACTTTCTCTGGCTCAACACGAAAGACCTGTGCTGCAACTTCTTGGTGCACATCACGACCGCTTTTGAAGATATCGCAGAGTTTTTTGTCGCCCGAGAGAATAGCGGCAATACGCAATTCTATTTGAGAATAGTCGAGCGCGAGGAGCGTAAAGCCTTTTGAAGCAACAAAAGCATGGCGTATCGCCCTTCCACGTTCCGAACGTAGCGGAATGTTCTGAAGGTTCGGATTCTGGCTCGCCATGCGCCCCGTTACCGCACCCGTCTGGAGAAATTCAGCATGGAGACGATTCTCGCTATCAAGCATCGGCGGGAGGTTTTCAATATAGGTTCCGAGAAGCTTCTTCAACTCGCGATATTCGAGGATATCATTCACAATCGGGTGCGCGTCGCGAATCTTCTCCAACTCGCTCTCACGCGTCGAGCGCTGCCCTCCCGCCGTTTTCTTCTGTCGTTCGGGAATTATCTTCAGCTCATCAAAAAGGATTTCACCGAGTTGTTTCGGAGAACTCACGTTGAACTCGCGTCCCGCCGTTCTATAGATACGTTTCTCTATCTTTTCAAGTTCTATCCGATACTCTTTCGCAAGAGATGTAAGAACGGCGGGATCAATAAGAACACCGTGCTCACTCATCCGACGTACAATCGAGATGAGCGGTTTCTCAATCTGTTCATACACTTCTTTTACTCTTTCTGATTCAACGAGTTGTTTCTCGAGCACACGGTATGCAAGATCAAAAGTTCGTTCCTTGGCAAAAGCGAGAATGTCATCAAGGGATGGGTTTGTAAATTCAGATGAAATGAGCCAGAGCATGACTTGTGCCTCGGCGAGACGCACAGAATCTACTATTTCTTCGGGAGCAGTTTCAAAGAGTCCTTCAGTTTCTGATTTGCTTTCAAAGAGTGTCTTAATCCTTTCTTTAAGCGTTCTGAATCCGAACTCATTGCACATTTCGAGCATTTTTTGTACTTCGATGTTCTCGTTCCATACTCGCTCGGGGAGAGTAAACGCAATCGGTGCGTCAAGACGTATAGTCGCGAGCGACTTCGAGAAACGCGCATCCTCTTCGTGCTCTCTTAAGAGAGCTATCATGCGCGCTTTGATTCCTTTTTTCAGAAATGCTGTATCGCCTTTTTTAAGCGCTGTATATATTTTCTCGATAGAGCCGAAACCCGTGATGAGTTCAGTTGCTGTTTTTTCTCCAATGCCAGGGACGCCCTTGATGTTGTCGGAAGGGTCACCACGAAGCCCCTTCCAGTCTGGAATAAGCGCAGGGAGAAACCCGAATCGCTCCACCACGGCCTTCTCATCGTAGAGAATTGTGTCGTTAATGCCCTTCTTCAACGTATAGACGCGTACACGTTCATCATCGACAAGCTGGAGTGTATCCATGTCGCCCGAGGCGATGATGATGTCAACACCTTTCTCTTCCTTCATCTCGTGTGCGATGGTGCCGAGCAAATCATCAGCCTCGAATCCTTCTCGCGAATACATCGGAATCGAGAATGCTTCAAAGACTTTATGCGATTCTCCAAGTTGGAGTGCCAGCGCGTCATCGGTTTTTACCCGTGTCCCCTTATAATCAGCATACGCTTCATGACGAATGGTCGGCTTCGGCAGATCGTAGCACGCGGCAATGTAATCCGGCTTGAGGTCCGTAATAATTTTAAGCAGCATCGCGACGAGCCCATAGAGTGCGCCCGTCGGTGTCCCAGTAGGCCCCGTAAAATCTGGCAGTGCATGATACGCGCGATGAATAATCGCATGGGTGTCCAAGAGTACAACTCTCTTTTTTGTCGAAACTTTTTTAGCCATAAGAGATAGTGTGAGAACCGTCAGGACATGCGGCAAGAGAAACTTTCACTGCAGGTGAAGGGAGAGCACCAATAACTTTTTCTGGCCATTCAAGTAAAATAAGATTGTCTTTGTCTTGCATCAATTCATCAAAACCGAGCGGTGCGAGATCGCTACCTTTTTCTAAACGATATGCGTCAATGTGAACAAGTCGTGCAAATTTTTGCCTGTTGAGTATATAAATCTTTTCGAGGACAAAAGTCGGGCTAGTAACAGTCTCTTCAACTCCGAGCACTTTCGCAACCGCTTTGGTAAAGGCCGTCTTCCCTGCCCCAAGCTCGCCTCTGAGCGTGACGAGCGTTGCTCCGTGACTACTCGGTGTGAGCGACGTTATAAAGCGCGCAGCCTCTTCTTCAAGTTCTACGATTGTCCGAATCACCTTCTCCATCCAGCCAATTGTACCGCTGAATGTAAAAGTGCGCCTGCTCCGAAGAGACAGGCGCACTGGACGACTTACCACCGGCGATAACCGCCACGATTGTACCCGTGACTATGACCACCGCGATAGATACTCTGGATGATCGCTACTCCGACCACCCCGGCCACCACCCCCCATCCAAAACTGGGGTTGTAGGTGTAGGCCACCGCCTGTGATGCACAGACGACCTGCCCATAGTACACCGCGGGATACGTCCCATACGGACACGGCGCGGGTACGTAGACAACCGCTGGTGCCACAGACGCCGGTGCGGACGGTGTTCCGCCCGCCGCCTGCGGATAAGCCGGCGCCTGATTCGACAGCACTGGCGCCGGATAGTAATACACCTGCGCCGGATCAATCGCACAGCCGCCGGCGAACAAGACAAAAATTGAAATGAAAAGAGCAGAAAATTTAGTTTTCATGACTACCTCCTAGATTGGGGGATGCCATCACTGAAGCCGATGGTCTGTGGAGAGTATAACACTACTTACAGTATTTTGTCAAGCCCCTCCAAAAAGCCTGTATTCTGGTGGTAGTATAGCGTTATGGACCTACCGTTTGATGTTACCCATGAGGAGGGAAAGCTTGCAGAGATACGTGAGCGAGAAGAGGAGGATGTGGCGCGCATCCTCTCTGACAAATATGGTATACCCTACGTCGACCTCGCATTAAAGCAGATTGACAACGATGCACTTCGCATTATTCCTGAAGCGCAAGCCCGTGCCGCCGAGGCAGTTGCCTTCGCAAAAACCGCAAAGGTACTTTCGCTCGCTATCCATAATCCAAATAATCCAGCTCTCGAAAAACTTTCTGCCGACCTCGCTGAACGCGGGTTCTCCACCCATACCTCCCTTGCCTCAAAGAAAAGTTTAGATAAGGCATTTGCGCGCTACAAAGAACTCTCCTTTGCTACCGAATCAAAACCGGGTGTTTTTACTATCACCCAAGAAACATTCACAAGAGTCATAAATAAAAGTAATACACTTGCTTCTTTCACTCATGAACTCGATGTCGCGGTCTCCGAGAAATCACTTGATCGCGTCTCGCACCTGCTTGAAGTCATTCTCTCCGGTGCATTTGCGCTTCGTGCGTCTGATATTCACTTTGAGCCGGAAGAAACAAAGACTCTTCTGCGCTTGCGTATTGACGGCGTCTTATTCGATACTCTATTTTTTGACCCCGCGACATTCCATCAGCTCAACTCTCGCATCAAACTGCTCTCGGGCATAAAGTTGAATGTGAGCAATCAGGCGCAGGACGGTCGCTTCAGTGTTGAAAGGGACGGATTGCAAATCGAGATGCGTGTCTCCTTTATTCCGAGTAATTATGGCGAAACTATTGTGATGCGTATTCTAAATCCTGAAGCAACAAAAAAATCTACAAAAGATCTTGGTATTCACCCAAAACTTCTTGCACGACTTGAGACAGAAATACATCGACCAAACGGTATGCTTCTCAACACGGGACCAACCGGAAGCGGTAAGACGACCACGTTGTACACTTTTCTCCGAGAGATACACACACCAGAAATAAAAATCATCACGATTGAAGACCCGGTCGAGTATCATCTCGAGGGTATCGTGCAGACGCAAGTTGAAGGAGAAAAATATACGTTTGCCGAAGGGCTCCGCTCAATTGTGCGCCAAGACCCAGACATCATCATGGTCGGCGAAATCCGCGACGGCGAAACGGCCAATATCGCTATCCAGGCAGCGCTCACTGGCCACTTCGTCTTCTCTACCCTTCACACCAACGACGCCGCCGGCACCTTCCCACGCCTCGTCGACCTTGGTGCAGACCCAAAGTCCTTTGGTTCGGCGGTCACTGTGTCAATGGCACAGCGACTTATGCGCACTCTTGATCCTGACAGAAAGAAAGAGCGATCCCTTACTGACGAAGAGAAAAGAATGATTGAAAAAGTGTTTGCCCCGCTTGCTGATAAATCACTTGTCCCTAAAAAAATAGAGACGGTATGGGATCCTTCTCCCATAAGTGCAGATGAAACAGGTTATAAGGGGCGAGTCGGCATCCATGAAGCTATTTTTATGGACGATGAACTCGCTAACTTCATCCGTGATAATCCTCCCGAAAACGAGATCGCCAAATTGACGAGCAAGCAGGGCTACCTCACCCTCGCACAGGACGGTATTATCAAAGCACTCGCCGGCATCACCTCCCTCTCCGAAGTCGCCGCCACCGTCGACCTTCCTCGATAAACTCTATGGGTCTCTCGCTTATATTTTTTCTTTTATTCATAACAATCGTTGTTAGTATCGGTTTTGTTTCCTCTCGAGAAGAAACCGAAGATGGTTTTATGATTGCTGAACGTAAGGTGGAGGGGGTCCAGGTTGCTGCCACAATGAGCGCTGCTTTCTTTGACGGGTTTATGTTGTCTGTCTACATAGCCTATATCTATCAATATGGTTTTTCTGCTATCTGGATGTTTGTCGGCTTAGCGCTCGGGCTGTTGTTACTCAAGAAATATGCGTGGCGAATTAAACAGAAAGCGGATGAGTTGAAGGTGTATTCGATGCCGGAATATTTTTATAGGATGTTGGGAAAGAGAAATGGGCTCATGTTTTCGTTGTTTCTCGTACTCCAATTTTTTCTTATACTGATTGTTAACCTCATAGTCAGTAGTAAGGTCTTATCGGCTATTTTTCCCATTTCATATGTATTCGCTTTGAGTATCGGAGGGGTAATCGTTTTATCGTATCTTTTGCTCGCAGGATTTAAGGCGGTCGTAAGGACGGATTTCTTTCAAGTCATCATTGGGCTTATTATGGCGTTCACGGTATCCGTTTATCTGTTTGGTAAAACCCACATCCCGGCTGCAGAGTTTAGTCTCGGGGCACTCGGTCTTGGGGACACTCTCGGTTTTGTGATCCTTGGTGGTCTCGGAATGATGGCCGCTCCTGATTTATGGCAACGAATATTTGCAACAAAGGATGAAAAGAATTTGCGGCGGGGGCTCAACTATTCAGTCGTTATACTTATGGTATTCGCGGTTGTGGTTAGTGTCATTGGACTCGTTACAAAACAATTTTTTCCGGGCATCCTCCCTGAAGATGCCCTCGTCACCGGGTTTTCCCAACTGCTGCCTTTCGGACTTAAAGAACTTGGTATGATACTTTTGTATGCGGTGACACTCTCGTCAACGGATACCGTCACCTTTGTCGTCTCATCAATCTTTACGCGCGACCTCAATAACTACACAGAGAAATATAGCGCGACCTCCATGCGGAGGCTCACCCGCTTCTTCATGGTTGCTTTTATCATTCTCGCGCTCATCGTCGCTGTTTCATATCACGACATCATGCAGCTCGGGTTTTCGCTGGCGAGTTTGAACCTTGCGCTCTTCCCCGTGGTATTTGGATCACTCTATTGGAAGCTGAAACAAAAAGCGGTGTTTTGGAGCTTGGTTCTTGGGTTTCTAAGCATTCTTATACTGTTTGTCACGAGTCAGCTGAACCCACAAAACGCAATCATCTCATTGCCGGTTGTCTTATTCTCACTAATTATTTTTCAAAAACTTCTCAAGGCAGATTCTCCGCCTCTCGCCGAAGTCGCCGCCACGGTCGACTTGCCGAAATAAAGTAGGGGTGTGGTATAGTTTATATATGAGCACCGTAACGATTCCCAAACAAGAATATCGAAGTCTGAAGCGTCAATCAGATGCGTATCGTGCTATTGCCGCCGGACGATTTGAATATGTGATCCGCGATAGCGTGGAAACCGTCATGAAAGATTTCGAAAAAACCGGGTTGTATAACAAAAGATTCCTGGCCGATCTAGAAAAAGGACTGCGAAGGTCTTCTGTGTATAAGAATGCATGAAAATCGCTCCGCTCCATGCGGACGTGACTGTGTATTTGCGTAAGCGTCAGTTGCTTCGTAAGTGGGATAAGGCGTCTAGACTTTTTGAGACAAACATTCGTCATCCGTCGTTAAATACGGAGCTTATGGAACCACATTGGCGCGGCGTGTATTCTTTCAGAATCGATAAGAAATACCGTGCGATGTTTCTTCCAATCTCAAATGACAACGTAGAGATCATTGGAATTACAAATCATTATAAATAACGATTGACAGGATGTAACCGTTGTATATACTTCGGGTATATGAAAACTGCCATAAGCTTCAAGATAGACACAGACGTCCGCAACCGAGCACGAATTGTTGCTAAGAAAATCGGCGTGCCTCTTTCAATGGTCGTGAACCAGCAATTGAAGCAGTTTGCGAATAATCGAAGTATTGAGTTCTATGAGCCACTTATCCCGAATGCGAAGACTCGAAAAATTCTCGATGAGGCCATGCGAGATATTAAAGAAGGTCGAGAGGACAAATTCTCTCCCGCATTTACGAATATAAAAGATATGGACCAATGGCTTGATAGAAAGGCATGATTGTCATTTATTCTAAAAAATTCCGAAGGAATTACGAGAAGCTTCCACGTAAGCTGCAGGAAAAATTTAAGCACCGCCGAAACTTATTTCTTGAGAATCAGTTCGACTCGATTCTAAACAATCACCAATTATATGATCCATATGCAGGATGCCGAAGCATAAACGTAACGGGTGATTACCGCGCCGTTTTCTATCACGAAAGCCCGGGTATCATCCAATTCATTGCTATCGGCACACATCACGAACTTTTTGGCACATAACAGCAGCACCTCGCTTGCCGAAGTCGCCGCCATGGTCAACCTCCCGCGTTAATTTATTTAGTCACTGTTTGTGTTCCATGTCTCTAACGGTCGTTAGACTTATGGAACAGCTTAAAGGAACAATCTCCCGTTCATAGTCCTCAAGGCAAAACCCTCAAATGAACGCGGGATGGGTATTGTGGCTGTACAGAACGGGCACTTGCGTATCTACAGGGGGGGGTAGGATTGGGGCATTAGAAACGGGACTAACCAATTTTGTATGAATGAGACTCCCAGTAAAAAGATGGGTTTGGAACAGGGTCGAGATGGAAATTTGACCCATGAAAAAAAGAGAGAATATCGAAAAAGAAGAACACTGTACGAGAAAGCTATTAAGGAGGAATACAAAAATGGGAGACTGCTTGGGAAGCCCGATATCTTACTACCCGCTAATATAGATGCTATTTTTGAAAATTACTTTCGAGATAGAATAAAGGAGAGGGGTATTTCAGTTAGCGAAGAGGATTTATTCAAGCTTATAGAAGATTTTGAAATGGCGGTAGCAGAGACAAAGGAATACGTCTTTGGGAAGATTAGAGAAGAACTTGATCATATGCCGCCATGAAGAAAACCATCGACGAATTGTAAAGTGTTTCACTACTAAACTAACATCACCACTATGTCAGCAGAATTCCCAAAATCAGTTCTTCCTCCTCAAGTAGAAAAAACTCCGGACGTAGACAAAGCTGAAGTACTGTCCGCCGCAATATCTCGAGTCGATGAAAAATTCGGTAATGTGCCAGATGATGCTTTTGTTCTAATAAAAAGAGAGAGCCCCTCCGAGGTTTCTGTGACTCTTTCAGATCGAAGGTACCACGCGCAGATTAATCTGTCGGAGACATTACATTTACCTGATGACATCGCTCTCAGGACAGAAACTGGAAGTGTGACAACTAGTTCAATGGGAGCACTAAGAAAGTTATTAAAACAGTAAAATCCCGTCCATAGTCCTCAAGGCAATAATCCAGCCCCAGTTTTGTAGCGCGATCGCTATTACCGGTTTCCCTCGTTTTGCTTCGTAGATTCCAAGTAAAATTGGTACCCGTCACAAAACTGGGGCTGGAGGGGACGAAACACCTGAGGAGTTCCACAGCAACACGACCGAAATCGTGGAACCAAAGAGTCCTTGGGGAAACGCCCGAAGCCGTCAAGCCTTGCCTAGAGGAGTATGAACAGGATTAAGGGAACACTTATGTCGCGGCACATGCTGCGACCTGGAAACTGTGATAGAATGTTAGCACTACAACATTTTTATGTCAAGCTTGTCGAATATCAATCCTGCCGCTCCTACCTCGCTCGATTCGGCACTCCGCCCTGTCAATTGGAATGAATACGTCGGACAGAAGCAGGTAAAAGCGAATGTCCGCATCTCTCTTGATGCGGCAAAAAAGCGCGGGAGCATGCCCGAACATATCCTCTTCTACGGTCCACCGGGCGTCGGTAAGACAACACTCGCTCACTTGGTCGCCACAACTCTCGAGTCGCCCTTAAAAAGCACATCGGGGGTTGCTATCGAGCGTGCGGGCGACCTCGCCGCTATTCTTACCAACCTTGAACCAAACACGGTTCTTTTTATCGATGAAATTCATCGGCTTTCACGAAAGATAGAGGAGCTTCTCTACCCTGCACTTGAATCGGGACATCTCGACATTGTGCTCGGGAAAGGCCCTTCGGCGCGCACCGTCGAGCTCTCACTCCCCTCTTTCACCCTTGTCGGTGCGACGACCCGTGTTGCGGAACTCTCGGGACCCTTGCGTTCGCGCTTTGGTGGCGGCGTGTTCCAGCTTGATTTCTACAATGACGAGGATTTGCGCGACATCATTCGCCGCTCGGCGTTTCTGCTTAACTTGGAAGCGCCCGAAGAGGTAATCGAGCGTATCGCCGCAAGAAGCCGCGCGACGCCGAGAGTCGCGAACGCGCTTCTGAAGCGCGTTCGCGACTTCTCTGAGGTACATGAACGGGCGCTTTCTGAAGAGCTGTGCGATGAGGCGTGCGAACTCTTCGGCATCGACGCCCACGGTCTGACCAAAGATGATCGGCGCTATCTCGAGACGCTTCTGAAGAGCTTCCGAGGCGGCCCCGCCGGTGTTCAGGCACTCGCGGCTGCGCTCCACGAAGACTCTGACACCGTCGAACATGTCTATGAGCCCTATCTGCTCCGTCTCGGCTTCATCGAGCGCTCCTCGCGCGGCCGCATCCTCACTCCCGCCGGCCGCGCCTATCTTCAGGGTGACACGCTTCCAGTGTAAGCTGTCTCGTATATGTCCGGGCACAGTAAATGGTCGCAGATTAAGAGACAGAAGTCGGTAACCGATGCAGCGAGGAGCCGTGTGTTTTCTCGTTATGCGAGGCTTATCGCGCTTGAATCGAAAAAGGCGAACGGTATTCTCACGACCCCTTCTCTCGCTGCGGTGATTGCACGTGCGAAGGCGGTCAATATGCCGAAGGAGAACATCGAACGTGCCATTACTAAAGGCATTTCAAAAGATTCTGGCTCGCTCGAACAGGTGGTGTATGAAGCCTATGGCCCGGGCGGTGTCGCCATTCTCATTGATGCCCTCACCGACAATAAGAACCGTACGACACAAGAGATAAAACATTTACTCGTTCTTCAAGGGATTGAACTCGCGGCGCCGGGCGCCGCGAGTTGGGCTTTCACTAAAACGAGCCTTGTTTATACACCAAACGAACCTTTTATAGACGTCGTGGGAGAAGATGAGGAGAAGCTTGGTGCGGTGCTGGAAGCGCTCGACGAACATGAGGACGTACAACAAATATTCACGAACGCGCGTGGCTATGAGGATACTGGCGATTGATCCAGGGTATGACCGACTTGGTGTCGCAGTCATCGAGGGGAACTCGTCCCGGCCAATCCTAGTGTGGAGTGAGTGTATTCTCCCTGATAAGGGTACACGCGAGAAACGTCTTGCACATGTGTGGAGAGCAGTTACTGCTGCCATAAAAAAATATTCGCCTGATGCTCTTGCTCTCGAGACTCTTTTTTTCAGTATCAATAAGAAGACAGCTATTGGGGTGGCGGAAGCGCGCGGGGCAATCTTGGCCGCTGCCGGTATTGCCTCTCTTCCGGTCATAGAATGTTCGCCACAACAGATAAAGCTCGCAGTGACTGGTTATGGCGGGGCTGATAAAATTGCGGTCG
The DNA here is from genome assembly GCA_038057055.1 of Patescibacteria group bacterium. GTDB lineage: Bacteria > Patescibacteriota > Minisyncoccia > Phycocordibacterales > Phycocordibacteraceae > C7867-001. The sequence continues at coordinate 40,992 of JBBUDY010000019.1, forward strand.
CACGTATGATTCCACAGCTCCTCACACTATCTAAAAAGAAACGTCTGGACGACGAATTAGACGCAATAGCTATTGGTATCACAGCGCTTGCTCGCGGTCCCCTACGACACTAATCCACAGTACACATAAGAAGTACTTGCGTGAATATAAATTTTTGGTACATATACCACTATGATGGACGAAGATGAAGAAATTCATGATGAAATTCTCCATGATGAGTTGGATGAATTTATGGATGAGGAGGAAGAAAGATACTAAATAAGTGTTAGCATAACGCTATGAAACAGCAGCGCGCCCACTGGCGTCACACGCTTGTCGCTTCCATCCTTACTCTCCTCGGACTCGGCTTCTTGTTTGTGGGCGGTGTTTTCTTTGTTGTGGTATTAACACCGGTCCCTGATATTGGTTCATTCGCCTCTCGCCAGGTCGATCAATCAACAAAGATTTATGATCGCACCGGGCAAATTCTTCTCTATGACTATAATCGAGATGCGAGAAGGGAAATTATTCCTATCGCGAACATATCGCCAAATACCATCAACGCAACCATCGCAATAGAGGACTCAAGTTTCTATGAACATGGGGGAATTCGTTTCACCTCTATTTTTCGAGCTATGCTCACCGACGCTATAGGGGGGTCCCTTTCCCAAGGAGGTTCAACCATCACACAGCAAGTGGTTAAAAATACTCTCCTCACAAATCGAAAAAGTGTTATACGAAAAATCCATGAGTGGGTGTTAGCTATAAAAATGGAGCAGACATACTCGAAGGAACAGATTCTTGAAACATATCTCAATAACATCCCGTATGGAGGAACACTCTATGGTATCGAAGCGGCGGCAGAATCATATTTTGGTATCCCTGCAAAAGACCTCACTCTCGCTGAGGCCGCATATCTCGCTTCAATGATTCAAGCTCCTTCATATTATTCTCCGTATGGCATTCATCGAGCAGAACTTGATGCACGAAAAAACTTGGTTCTCGAGAGGATGCGCACATTAGGGTTCATAGACGCCACGACCTATACCCACGCCATGGCTGAGAAAGTATCTTTCGCTACCGCGGGTCAGAATTCTATTATTGCTCCCCACTTTGTTTTTTATATTCTCAATCAACTTGAGACATTGTATGGTTCAAAAGCTCTGGTGTCTGGATTAAAAGTGACCACATCACTTGATGCAGACCTTCAAGTAAAGGCTGAATCAATTGTACATACGCATGCATTACAGAACGTAAAGAAATTTAATGCATCAAATGCTTCACTTATTGCTGTCGACCCTTTGACGGGACAGATCCTTGCAATGGTTGGTTCTCGGGACTTTTTTGATACCGCGATTGATGGCCAATACAATGCCTCCCTTTCATTACGACAACCCGGTTCCACAATGAAACCTTTTGTGTATTCGCTCGCCCTTATGCGCGGATATACACGCAATACAGTGATTTTCGACACGCCGACACAATTCTCAACCGCATGTAAACCATCAGATAATTTCAATAACGAATCTCCTTGTTATGCCCCTTCTAATTATGATGAAAAGTTTCGTGGTCCTATGACTTTTGAAACGGCACTCGCTCAATCTATCAATATCCCCGCTATTAAAACTTTGTACTTGGTGGGAATACAAAATGCCATAAATTTTGCAAAATCGTTTGGACTCACGACGCTTGGAGATCCAAACCAGTATGGACTCACTCTTGTACTCGGCGGCGGTGAGGTACGTCTTCTCGATCTTGTGAGCGCATATGCGGTATTCGCAAATAAAGGAGTACTGAACACTTCTACCGGCATACTTCAAGTTGATGATGCAAAGGGGAATGTGTTGCTTTCTTTTACTCCTCAACCCTCTCAGGTCCTCCCAGAAAATATCGCGCACGATATGTCTGCCATGCTTTCTGATGCTCCTGCTCGTTTACCAGAATATCCTCTTGATTCTCCTCTTTCTTTTAAGGGCTACGATGTTGCCGTAAAGACAGGTACGACCGATGATACTCGTGATGCATGGGTTGTTGGGTATACCCCCTCCATAACAATCGGCGTATGGGTTGGTAATAATGACAATACGCCAATGGTAAAATCTGTCGCTGGTTTTATTGCTGCACCTATGTGGCATGAAGTTATGGCATACGCACTCTCAAAATATCCAAAAATGTATTTTGGAGAACCGACTCCCATCCTTTCTTCAGTCCCCCCTCTCTTACAAGGGAATTGGTACATTCCAGACCGCGAAGGAAATATTATTCCTCACGATTTATTGTATTGGACTAATAAGAACAATCCTCAAGTACCTCTTGTACATGACCCTTCGCAAGATCCACAATTCGCATCATGGGAGTATGGTGTATCGATGTGGTATGAAAGACACCCGGAACTTTTTTCGAGTGAAATACTGTTGCCAGTTCCGCTCTCAAACACTTTTTAATTTTTTATATACTGTATTTCTATTGATTCATTGGAGAAACAAGATATAAGAGGGATGTATCACCTACCCCTTTTATAATGAGTGGTCGACCAACACCTGCCGCGAGAAGAGAAATACTTTCTGTGGTTGTAAGGGAAAGAGCTGTAGTAAGATATCGATGATTAAATGAGAGATCAAGTGCACTTCCTGATATGTGTGCTGGTATTGTCTCTGATGACTCACCAATATCTGTATTTCGTGCAAAAAAAGAAAAAGAATTCTTTTTTGGATCGAAACTGATACGTATTTTTTGAAATGAATCAGAAAATATAACTGTTCGTTTTAAAGCTGTTTCAAAATCTTTTCGTAATATAACAGCTTCAACAATCGATTCTTTTGGAATAATTTGTCGATAATCGGGATAGGTGGCATTTGTCAATCTTGAAACAAGCATACCTATACTACTCACAAATGCACATTGATGATCATCAAAAGAAACAATAATATCATCATCCGGTAATGCTTGAGCTATCTCAAGTGCATTTTTTGCTGGGATAAGAAATTTTCCTTGAGTTCCTTTATTTGAGAGTGGTACTTTTTTTTCTGCGAGTCTGAATGAATCTGTTGCAACCGCAGTGAGTACCCCTCCTTCTATAGATAAATATAGACTTGCGAGCTCTGGACGAACTACTGAAGATGATGCACAAGACGCTATGGTAGTGAAAAGAGTACGGAGAAGAACACCAGGAACTATAATTCTATTTTTTGCATTTTCTGGAAATGGTATTGAAGGAAAATCATCATATGGAATGGTTTTTATTGAACTTTTCCCTGTACCGCTTATAAGGGTAATAACATCACCTATATGTTCGAGATTAATTTTTCCCTCATAAGTAAGGGAACTTGCTATTTGTTGTAATACACTAGCAGGAATAGCAACAACCCCGTTAGAAATAATTTGTCCTTCTAGTTTTAAATCAATACCGGTCTCAAGATTTGTCGCCCTCATTTTTATACCTTCATCGCTCGCAATAAGTAATACTGAAGAGAGAGCTGGGAGTGTCCCTATTTTTTTCTCAGCAAAACGAGAAACAATATGTACTGCATCTGAGAATTTCTTTTTTTCAATTGAAATATTCATACAAGCTCTATTAGGACTGTTGATAAGGGGAAAAGTGAAGAAAAGCTATATACATATTGGTTATTTTCATAGGAAGAAAATATATAAAATGTTGATAAGTCTTCATATAGATTCATATAAGGAGTGTTCGTATATTTTGTATTTCCTTTGCAAGCTCACTATCCACAATTACTTCACGCTTTATCTTCTCACATGAGTGGATAACCGTCGTGTGATCACGTCCCCCAAGTTTCGTACCAATAGTGGGGTAAGAAATACTAAAATCCTCCCGAAGAAGGTACATAATCACCTGTCGAGGACGTACTACTTCCCTCCTCCGTGTTTTTTCATAAATACTTTCTTCATCAATACCGTAATATTCAGCAACTTTATCAACAATATTCTTCACTGATATATTTTTTTGCGGTCGGGTGAATGAACGTAATGATTGACGCACTTCCGCTATATTAGGGGCAAATCCTTTCACTTGAGCATTACAAATAATACTATTTACCATACCCTCTAATTCACGAATAGAACCGGACATAGAGGTTGCAACATACTCAACAACCTCATCTGAGAGAATAACCCCATGACTTGCCGCCTTCTTCTTCACAATAGCCATACGCGACTCAGGATCGGGCTCCCCAATATCGATAGTCATACCACTCGCCAAACGCCCTTTTAAACGCTCGGTAATATCGGGAATAGCGAGTGGTGCGCGGTCAGAAGAAAATATGATTTGTTTGTTTGTGTCGTGGAGGGCATTAAATAAATGGAAGAGTTCCTCCTCACTCCGCTCTTTTTTTGAAAGAAATTGTATATCATCGATAATAAGAAGATCATAATGACGATATTTTTCTTTAAATCGATTTGCAGTACCTGCTTGTACTGAATCAGTGTAATCAACCACAAATTTTTCTGACGTGAGATAAAACACCTTTCTTCCTTGATACAATTTTTTAAATTGGTTTCCTATTGCTTGGATGAGATGCGTCTTACCACGTCCAGTATCGCCGTAGATAAAAAGAGGATTATACGTAATACCCGGACGCGTCAGTACTGCTTGTGCAGCAGCATACGCAAGATTATTAAATGAACCAATAACAAAGGTATCAAAGGTATAACGCGGATTTAAATTATCACTTTTATTTATATAGAATTCATTTAAAGGAAGTTCTAAAGCGCCGCTCCGTGTATTTTTTATTTCCTTCGGTATTTTTCTGTTTTCATTTTTTACAATAAGATATTCGATGTTACGAAACTCATATGATACACCACGAACTATTTTTAACAAAAGTGAATGAAACTTTTTTAAATACCATTCTTTAAAAAACTGACTTGGTACACCAATATGTATGACCCCGTCCTCCACCTTTACAATAAAGCTATTATGGAACCAGGTATTGAAATTTGCGGCGGATATTGAGAGTTCGACTTGGGTGAGGACATATTCCCATAATTCCCTTGAATTTCCTTTATCCATAGTGTTTTGGAGTATACGCTGACTCAGAAAGAAAGGCACGGGTAGCATTTCGGGGAAAACCTGTTAGTATCATGTGTATAACCTATATTGTATGGCAAAACAGACATATCAGCCGAAAAAGAAGAAAAGAGCTACCACTCACGGATTCCTCGCGAGGACAAAGACAAGTGCGGGGCGTAAAATCGTGCAGAAGCGCCGCCGCATCGGGCGCAAGCGCCTTACGCCGTAATATTCTTGTGTTTCCTCGCCGCCAGAGGCTCTCTCGGGCAGTATTTCCCTCAGGATTGAAAGGAAAACGCCTTATTTCCAAAAATCTGTCCGTGCTCCTCCCTCAAGAAGGAGTACAAGGGTATGCAGTCGTTCTACCAAAAAAAGTCGCTCGGCTGGCGGTGACCCGTCACCGTATTAAGCGGCATATCCTTGCTGCGCTCCGAACACTCTCCCTTCCTCCCTCCCTTATTGTTTTTCCCAAAATATCTGTACATAGTGTAAGCTACGAAGACATTCGTACGGAATTAAAAAATCTTCTTTCGTGATATCTTCTTTCTTTAACACCGCTTTCTACGATCCTATTTATAATGCGCTCGTCGCGCTCGTCTCATTTATTCCTGGCGGAGATGTGGGTGTCGCAGTCATTCTTGTGACGATTGTTATACGCCTCCTCCTCCTCCCCTTCTCTCTTTCGGCGGCGCGCACCCAACGGGCAATGAAAGTGCTTGAACCGAAGATTAAGGACCTGAAGGAAAAACATAAAGGTGATAAAGAAAAAGAAGCGCTTGAAACCCTCTCACTCTATCGAGAAGCAAAAGTGAACCCATTTGCAAGTATTCTGACCGTTTTTATTCAAATTCCTATTCTTCTCGCTCTCTACTTTGTCTTCTATTATGAACCATTTCCGGCTATCAATGCTGCGCGACTGTACTCATTTACCCCGACTCCGGACATAGCATCACTTGAATTCCTCGGGCTAATTTCAGTTGCAAGCAAAAGTATGGTACTGGCACTTCTCGCAGGGATAACGCAGTTTTATCAGGCACATCTCGCACTCTCGGGGACAATGAAGCCATCAGACACAAAAAGTATGCAGAACGATTTTCAAAGGATTATGGGTCTGCAGTTGAAATATGTGTTTCCGTTCCTTATCGGAACCATTGCATACACCACCTCCGGTGCCATTGCGCTGTACTTTATTACCACAAATCTTGCTGGCTCTTTGCAGGAAATATATGTGCGCCGAGCGCTTACGGCAGAAGAATCACAATGAGTAACTCCAGAGTGAGAGATCATTTTTATTCACAAATACAAGCGTTGAATTAAGTTGATCGACAACGAGCGATTCAGCATCAAGTAAAGTGTTCGTTTCTTTCGTAAAGTCGAGTACCAGCTGTGCGTAGCGCCCAGACACCTGTACCTTCCATATCCGATCAGAGAAATGTACCGCACCCTGATACCAGTCATCAGGGTAGGATCCAAAAGGAAATTCTAATGGGACACCACAGTAAATAACTGAATCATCGGCTGACCATACGCATTTGTCTGTGATGGTGGAAATAGGAAGGGAGAGAACCTCGTTTGTTGTTGTATTTACCAGCCCCATTTGCATAGACCCATTGAGTGAATAACTCACGAGTACCCATTTTCCTGAAGGGCTTGCGAGAGCAGTGAGCCCCATGCGCGGACCGAATATGCGAGAAAAGATGCCAGCACTATCAACGAGATAGGCGTTGCCCAGGAGGAGAGATGATGGTTTTGTATAAACGAGATACTGATTTTTCCCTGCGAAAGAAGCATGAATTGCAGATAAGGGTGTAGTGAATATTTGAGTTGCATGTGAGCCGTCAACATTCGTGAGTGAACCAATTGAACCATTGACTCCAGAGGCAAGAATAAGAACGCTCGTCGAGGACACGGCGATGTCAGCAAGATTTTGAGATAAAAAGAAACCTCCGGAACCACTAAGAGGGAGTGCATAGGTGTTGATAGTGGAAGAATTGTCTCCAGAGAGATAGCGCACAAAAGCAAGTGAGGCGTTCGGGAGCCAAGAGGCAGACTGGATACCCGGAATAGTTTTATTGGAGGTGCGTGTTGTTGCTCTTGAAGCGGTACTGTATGAGAAGATGTTGCCACTTTCGCGATCGATATAATTCACGGTCGTTTCTGGGGTAGAACTTGTGCTCACAGTCTTGCTGACGACACTTTCGCCGAGCGCGACCGGTCCCACACTGATACGTACTAATCGTGGTGAGACAGTAGTCGGGGTGTTAGGAGAGACGATGGTACCACCACCCTCGGGTATACCTGTCTGCGACGTTCCCTGCCCTGCTATCGGGAGACCTACCCCGGGAGTGGTCGTCACCACTGGCTTTTTGGCAAGGAATAAGAAATAAATAATCACCCCCACTCCGAGGAGAAGTATCACCACTGCCGCAATAAGTAAGTACCGTCGCATAGTTATTTTACTGGCAAGAGCCGTGTGCTTTTGAAGCGTCATATAATAATCCTCCTGGAGGATCTAGTACCACCTTCTTGTCAGGAGGACAGGTTTGGCACACATATTTATTTACGCCGCCCAATACTGGTAAAATGAGACCAGGACCACCCGTTGCTGCGGTACACTCTGTCTGTTTTTGCTCAAGAACGGATCTCACAGTTCCTTTGAGGGTAACTAGATTAATTTCGAAACCATACAAAACTCTTCCTCCTTGCGATTCTCTTATCTCCCGATCTTCAGCTGGGAGTGTATATGTCGATGTTGTTGGCGTATACGGTGTGTACTCAAGATCAAGCGGGGGGAGATTGAGTGAAAGATTTAAGATACGCGGGTTGATGATAGAGAAGACAAGGACGGGCGAGAGGACAAGTACGAGACCGAAGATGGCATTTAGTATCTTCTCTTTTCCCGCGCCCTTCGCTCCCGGCACGTCCTGTGTTGCATACTCAAGCCCGCCCCAGATAATCATAATGACGGCGAGCGCCGCGGCGAGACCGACGCAATACTTATAGAGATTATTGAAAAAGTTTCCGAAGTCAACAGAACCATTCACCATCTTTACTACTCCCACTTCCGTTAGTCCTGGAATAGGAGCAAGTGGCACAAATCCTTGTGCGAAGACGTGTGGGGCGACACTAAAGAGAAAGAAGAAAGCAGACACGAAGATTAGTTTTTTCATAAGCCAAAGAAGTTAGAGCTTTCTGTCGCACCAAATAGAAGTGAGAGGTCCATCGATGCGGTCAGAGTACTCCCTGAAGAGGCGGTGAGCGAGAGTGACGCAGTCCCTTGCCCGTCTCCTGTGGGACGTAGCGTGATAGAGCTTCCTGTTTGCGCGGGAGAACCATTGACGAACCACTGGAGAAAAGGAGCTCCCCGAGCTGTCGGGAGTGAGAAGGGCGCTCCGTAGAGTGTCGATTCTGCGCCAGTGATAGAGAAGGAACCTATAAGTGCGCGATCGAAGCGAATGCCGAGAAGCGGATCATTCTCATATATTCGCATCGAGGGCTCTTGCGGAGAGAGGGAGACAGTGCTGCCGCCGACGAGAGTTCCACCCTGGTTCGTGACTTCGACTGAGACGTCGCGAGCGCGATATTGGAGCGGCGACGCGACGATAATGGCGCTTTTGCCGATGCCTGAAGAGTTTGCGATACGAGTATCATCGACGACCCATTTATAGGTGAGGGTAGAGGAGTCGACTGATACACCACCTGCAGTTCTAAAATTTGCCACAGCAACGACGCGCGCACTCCCCTCGACTGGTACCGAGGGTTTGCCGGGGTAGAGTGGTGGCGCCGAAGAGATTGGTTCAGCGACGAGGGAAACATCTTGGGGTTGAATTGAGACCGTCTGTCTGTAGTTTGTACCGCCGACCACTATCGTTACTTCCACCTGGGTGACACCCCCGGCTTTCCCGAGAGAGAGAGCAACAGGACGTACACTCCCCTGATAGACATTCTTTCCCCCACTCGTGACAGTCATCGTTGCGTTTGCGAGGTCGAGTGAACTTGACTCAATAGAGAGGGTCATTCGACTATACGGCGCTGGATATTGAGGATTGATTGAGACGGTGAATGGCGCGGTGTTTCCTATCGATCCCATAAACTGTGCCGTAACCACAGCTGGAAGGAGGAGAGAGAGAGTAAGAACAGCAAGACGCATACTTCTAGTATAGCGCCTACGCGAGGTAGCTATGCTGCCTTATCCATCCGTTGGGTATATTCGTCATCATTTGCCGCTTCTACTCTCTCTTGTTCGTATGCCGCATCGTTTGCCGCCCCCTGCTGCATTGATATAGCTCCTTGAGCTGCTTGAATTTGTGCAGCCTGTGCCATTTGTTCGTTTCTCTCCCGCAGTCGAGCGTCTGCCGTATCCTTCTCCCATTTTTTGAATGCTGCTGTCTCGACTTTGATTTGATTTCTGTACATTCGCCATGTGGTGAAAGTCAATGCGGGGAGGGCATTGACAAAAGGAACTTCGCTCACCGCGAGACTAACAACGAACGAAAACAAGTTTTCTTTAAATATGCGCGCATTGGTCATCACCATCTTCATTCCAATCACCAGCCATCCGATAAGGCCCGTCGCCATAGCCATTACCACTCCAATGGGAGTAGTTGCTTCTACCGCTGCAGTTCCCACCACCGCAGCGACACCAGAACAAACTATTGCCGCGGTTTTCATTCCGAGCCATCCAAATGTCCATGACGATAAGACACCACTCGCTTTTGCTGTGCAATACAGAGCGGCAAGTGCTGGTCCCAAAAACCAAAAGAAGGTGAAAAATAGACGCACAGTATCAAAGGTTCCAGACATGACAATAGTTGGCATCGCCTTCGACCAGGTCATCAACGGGGGTGGTTCGGTCATTTTGCCGCGGCGGAGCCGCGGCAAACTAGGTGTTCTTTTCGGCGGCATATCGTTGCTTCTCCGCTTTTATTGCCATGAGTTGTGAGGGGTCGGAGGTGATAATCTGGTCTTCGGTATAACTTGCGACGACCTTAATCGCGACGTGTTTGAGACCCGCGAAGAAGAGCCCCTCCCCTACTCCCGCCTCAAGCAATAGATATTTTTCCTCGTCGGTGAGATTAAATGTTTTCTGCAGTACATCAATCGTTGTCGAAGACTGTTTCAACAAGAGTTGCATTGAAGAGTTGGTGAGAATCGGTCGACCGTACGGGCTCTTTAAGAAGTCTTCAACGTCTTGGGTGATGGTGCAGACGCCGAGATAATATTTGCGGCCACGTTTCGCGAGAGAGTAGAGAAATGACGCGGTGTCGTCGCTCTTCATCATCCACCACGCCTCATCGACAATGAGCAGACGTTTCTTGATGTCATGGCGCACCTCGTTCCACACGTAGTGGGTGAGGATATACATCGCGACCGGCTTTAATTCGTCCTCCATATCGCGTACCGAGAAGACGGCGAATTGCTGTTTGATATCGATATTCGTCGGTTCATTGAGAAATCCAGACCACGTGCCGCGGGTGTATTTTGAAAGGCGCTCAAGGAGTGAGGTACTTCCCTCCATACCGGAGAGCACTTGTTCAAAGTCTGAGAGGAGCGGCGGTTCTGCACCCGTGAAGTCGGCGTCACCGGTAATATCTTTGAGCGCATACGTCTCGCTGATGGCGCGGTCGATGATAGCGTCTTCTTCAGGCGAAAGGCCGGAGAGCATAATGCGGAAGAGTCCAACGAGCGCGATGATGTTGGAGCGCAAAATATCCTTTGGGTCCTCATCCTCTTTGACCGGCGGGAGATCAAATGGATTGATATGGTGCTCAGAGGAGAGTGAGATGTTAAAGGAGCGGCCGCCAGTCGCTTCAGCGAGTTGCTCATATTCGCGTTCTGGATCGATGACAATAACATCGGTACCGAACATAAGTGCGCGTATGATTTCAAGCTTCGTCGAATAACTCTTACCAGAACCGGACTTTGCGAAGACGACTGAATTGTAGTTTTCGAGCGAGAAGCGGTCAAAGAGAATAAGCGAAGAGTTATGGCGATTGATACCGTAGAGAATGCCGCGGTCGCTCGTGAGGTCGAAGGAGACAAACGGGAAAATAGAGGAGAGCGGCGAGGAGTTTAATTTCGTATTCACGAGGAGCTCGTCAGTGCCGAGTGGGAGGCACGAACGGAATCCTTGCTCCTGTTGGAAGAGTGCCGGTTTTGTATAGACGAGTTTTGAATCAAGGATGCCGCGGATATTACCCTCGGTCTTTTCTATCTCTTCTTTTGTATCGCCATAGAGTGCAAGATACAGACCAACATCAAAAAGCTTTTCTTGCGCTTGTTGGAGACTGTCGCGCAAACTCTCAAGATCTTGGTAGCCCGTGTCGAGAAGCGGGTCACGTACAAGACCCTTCTCCTCCCTTTCATTAATCTGACTCTGATACTCCGCGACTTTTTTCTGGAAACCGCGGAGTGCTTGTTCAGTGTCTATTGGGTGGATGAAGATGGATACATCGAGCACTTTATCGAGATTGATGACCGGCGAGAACCAGCTATCAGAAAGATAGCGCGGGTATGAGATGGTGTAGAAGGCACGGACGAACTTTTCACCAAGCTCGAGCTCACGCGGGCTTATTTTGAGCGCGGTCGGAGAGATGGTGTCGACAAGGTCGAGAGCGCCCTGTTTATAGATATCTTTCGGAAGCACCGGCATAACCGATGGAGCTTCTTCTTTTTTGCGATGGAGAAAATCGAGAAGGGACATAATTAGGTGTCGAGACGGATAGGATTCTCGAGTTCGCCCGGGTTGAAAGAGCGATACAGAAGCTCGATGACCTCTTCAGTACCGAGCGGGACCGCACGGACGCCGACGCCCGCGAGCCCGCTCCCGACGAGCGTCATCCTTTGTTCGAGTTGCGCCTGCTCCTCTGCAAAAGAGGTTTCAGAATTAGCATCTTTCTCCGCGGCATTTTCATGACGCAGGAAATTCACTGTTTTTGTAGCAGAGAAGTGAGGGGAGTACGGCACGATGACATAAAAAGATTTTGTCATGATATTTGCCTGGTCGGCAAAAGAACGGATGAACTCAATATATTCATGAAGCTGGACTCGCATAAGCTCGGTTTTTTGCTCCGTCTCTTTTTCAGCGAGGAGCGCGAGGTACGGACGCAGGTCCATCTTTCGTGAATTGATAACGATTTGAATTGAGAAATCGAGCGTATTGAGGAAATTCTGAAAACCGAGAATGATTGCGTGCTGCTCCTCAGTCGACTTAAGACCGAAATTAATCGCGGAACAAATCAGGACACCGCGGTAACTACTGTCTTTGAGGATAATAACGCCATTCCGGATTTCCTTCACCGGGACGAATTGTTGCGTTGCATTTGCAGAGGCGAGTGCCATATCAGGATGTTTTTTGCATACCATTTGAAGGATTCTGCACGTCGAGTGACCACGCGAGCTCGGTGAGTTTCCCTCGTGTGAGCTTGGGCGTATGGCGGACCACCGGTGCAGTGACCATCTCTTTCTTTACGTTTTTTGGTTCCTCATGCTTCCAGAGGAAGAGCTTCGGACGTATATAATAGTTGAAACCGGATTCCACCATTTCAATAAAGGGCTTTCCATTTATTTTGTAGAACGCGAGCGCCGCAACAAAGCCTGCGACCGGTAGTGAGAGGAGTACCGCGAAGATGATTGGTACATATGAAAAGAACACGACACAGAGCCCTGCCCCACCGGCGAGATAGATGAATTGCTTTAAGGTCAAAGGGCCAATAATCTTGTCCTCAACCCCGATGAATTGCGGAACCTGGTATTCCATTACTCATTAGTATAGCAGTAGTGCATAACGAAAATGTGGAATTATACAGGGTGTATCGTTATAGTGTGCGACCTGTTCTTTGGGTTGGGTTAGGTAGGGAGACCAATATGGGCATGTCCGGTGGTTTTGGTTCAATCGTTATCTCGCACGAAGGAGGAAGAGAGACGTGTAGGAAGTGTGGAGCCCTGATTAATTTTGGGAATTCAGAAAGTTATCACGAGTGCACACAGGCGGTCGGCAGTTCTTATGTTGTCATCGGGTACATGTGCCTCGATCCTTGCTGGACACCATTATCAGAGCTTGATGCCTAGGGGGCGATGATGCTATCGCCCTCTGCGTTTGTCCGAGCAACACTATTCCCCACTCCCTTTAATATCTTTTGACTGAATCGGGCTCTCGATACCGGGCGACCACTTGGCAGCGATAGCGCCAAATTTCTTTTCATACTCCTCGACTTGGTGCGAGAGGCTCTGCACGAGTCGCTTCATGTGAGCCGGTGTGAGTGCATAGGCAGTCGCAGTTTCTCCGACACTCATCAGCATGACGAAATTCTCTTGGGAATGCCCCGCAACAACGTTCTCGCAAAACTGCTTTGGTATTTTATTGAAGTCCATAAGTCTACTATATGCTCCCGCCGGTTAGAAGTCCAAAGAGCCACACAACGAGTTTGAAAAATGGCCCCGCGAAAATATAAGAGAAGAACAATAAGAAAAGAATGAGTGAGAGCATGCCGGCGCCATGAATCTGCTGTTCAAGACGCACAAGACCACTCGCAAGATGCCACGGGAGTATCGTGCGAAGCACCGTGAAGCCATCAAGTGGAGGGAATGGAATGAGATTAAAGAGACCCAAAAAGAGATTAATAAATGCAATGGTTGCGGCGAGATAGAGCATATTTGCATCAAAGCCGAGTATGGGACCAAAGCGTACGATGAGTCCAAAGATGATTGCAAGAAGTAAGTTGGTCGCCGAACCCGCGACGGCGACGAGGGTCTCGCCCCACCGCTGATTCTTGAGATTGTAGGGGTTATAGGGGACCGGTTTTGCCCACCCGAACATAATTGGTGAGCCGGTGAAGGTAAGGAGGGCGGGAATAATGACCGAACCCATTGGGTCAATGTGCGGGAGTGGATTGAGGGTGAGGCGGCCGGCAAGGCGGGCGGTCGGGTCGCCGAGAGAGTTGGCGGCGTAGCCGTGCGCCACCTCGTGGGCAATGACGGAGAGGATAAGGACAACGAGTGAGAGAAAGACAATCATGTTTGCTCGTTCAGAATCTTATGCTACCATGGGGCGACTTATGGCACGCGCCTGCGAAATCACCGGCAAGAGCACGCAAATCGGCGGGCGGTACTCCAACCGTACCCGCGCGACGCAATTCAACCCAACCGGCAAGGTACGCCGCAAGGCCAATCTCCAGAAACGCCGCATCTATGTCCCCGAGCTCGGCAAGACCGTTATCGTGGACGTCTCGGTTAAGGGCCTAAAAACTATCAAAAAAAACGGCGCCTTCGCCGCGCTTACAAAAGCCGGAGCAATTTAACGTTTGTGATATAATCGCGCTATGGCAACCGCGACACTCAATAAGACAGACAGACTGCTCATAGAAGTGCTTCGCGAGGTGCGCGAGGTACGTTCTCTTGTAGAATATCCTTCACGCCCAGTCAGCACACGGAAAAAGAGTATAAAAAAACTCCCCAAATGGCTACAAGAGAGCCTAAGAGATGTTGAGGAAGGGCGAGTATATGGTCCGTTCAATACGGTTAAAGAATTGCGTGCATCTCTGGAGTCGGACGGTGAATGAAACTTGAACACACGAAAAAGATCAGACGTGCGCTCCGCGAATTTCCAAAAGAAATTCGAGAAATCTTTTACAAACAAATAGAATATCTCAGAAAAGATTTGCGTCACCCCTCACTTCGTGCAAAGAAGTATGGCGGGACAACCGATGTGTGGCAAGCAAGGGTCACGGATACTGTAAGATTTTATTTTCAAATAGCAGGAGACACGTATCGCCTCTTAAACATCAGGAAACATCCTAAGTAAAGCCTCAACCATCAAGAAGAACAGCGCTTTCATTGCGCTCTCGAAAGCCGGAGCTATTTAGGTTTTAATGTAGCTATACGCTCCGGATTGAATCCATATTCATCGCCAAGTTCTTTAATGTAGATTTTTCCACCTGAATCAGCATCAACTTTTTCATAAGGAGGTCGTAAATGATATTTCTCTGCTTTCTCATTGTCCCCTCTCCAAACTTCTTCTGTAATTCCTATCTTCTTAATTGCCACTCCATCTACTATTTTCCGAATAAAAGCAGGACTTGCTTTTATTTCCGCCATAATTTTCAAAGCTTCAGACTCCGGTAGTAAGACTTCTATACACAAGATATTACCAGGACGACCAACATCATCTCTATATGCCAAGTCTTGGCTACCATTATCATCGGTATTAGATTGGAATGCATACCACAATTTCAAAAGAGGTTCATTTTTACCATTTGTGACGGCTTCATTATGTAGAATAGGCTGCTCACCGACCTTTACTTTTTTCTTTTCAACAACCGTCTTTGACGAGAATCCACCCCAACTTTTTTCTTTCACAGGCACCTCAATTTCATTATAGATGTCTTGCACAGCTGGGACGAGCGCGACAAACTCGCGCACATGTGCCCCATCATATTTATTCTTCAAATCTCTATCGCCAAGACCGAAAAACCCCCGCATATCTCTAGCAAATAGAGACTCATCTTTCTTAGCTCTTTCGACTCTTCTACTATCTAGCATCCCTCCGAGTCCGCCCGGCAACGAAGCATAAAGCCCAACACTTCCTTCTGCCATTATTTTCAGCATTAACTCAGTTTCTTTTATTTCCTGATCGTTTTTAGCACGCTCTACTTTTTGTGCTTCTGATTTTTTCTCAACAGATTTTACACCTTGTGCGCTTTGCCACTCTAGAAAACCTCTCTGTTTTAGTTCACCGAGATTGAAATGTTCGACGAAATATTTTGTGTCTTCTATTTGTTGTAATACTTTTTCAATACGTTTAATTTCTACTGCGTCTTTACGAGAACCAGCAGCATCCGAATCTTGATTAGAAACATTCTCAGTCTGATTTAAGGAAGCAATCATATCGTCTGTACCGCCATTTGACGGTAGTGTGCTAAGCATTTGGGCTATGCCGACAAATTTTTCTGCAGTTGGTCTTTTTCTTGCTCTATCTTTTTCGTCCGTTGCTTCTGATACAACTTTTTGGGTACGGTCTATCATATACTGGGCATACATTGAAAGGTCGCGTATTTCGATAGGTCGTTCGCTCGCTTCTTTAGTTTTTTCTGGAGAAGAGGTCGTTTTGGGCTTGCCTTCGGACATAGAATCTTAGTATATAACAAAATCCGACCTCGCTTTGCTTGCACTCTACAAAAGCCGTGGCTATTTAAATCGGTTTTTCGTAGACACACCCGCCTGAATGGGTGTGGTACATTTTATATCTATGACCTACACCGCAAAGACATTTAACCTGCCAGCGCTCGAGGGGATTTCAGAAAAGCAAATCAAAGTACATCTCGCGCTCTACGAGGGTTATGTGAAAAATATAAATCTGATGATGGAAACGCTTCATGGCTATGCAGCATATGGCGACAAAGCAACTGAAGGCGACAAGCTCGCAATCGCGGAACTGCGTCGGCGATTCGCGTTTGAATTCGACGGGATGCGCCTTCACGAATTTTATTTTGAACAGTTCGAGGGAGAAAAAGGCGGGAGTCCAGAATCAGGGCTTGCAAAGGTGGCGGCAGAGAAATATGGCAGCGGAGAAAATTTCTTGAAGCACATTCGAGAAGTGGCAGGAAGTCGCGGTATCGGTTGGGTCGTCGTCTATGCTGATCCGATTGCAAAAACAATTCACACTACCTTTGTGGGCGACCATGAAGTCGGTCAGCTCGCCGGGCTCCCAGCACTCCTTGCACTCGACCTCTGGGAGCACGCATATATGGTGGACTATGTGCCGGCAGAGAAAAAGAATTATATTGATGCTTTCTTCGCGAACTTGAATTGGTCAGTCGTCGAGAAACGCTTCGACACGGCGATGAGCGCCGCATAAGCGACGAGGACAAGCACAAATGGGAACTGCTCGATTGTGAATGCTGCGAATGGGAGCGCGGAACTCTTTTCTGCAATAAAGATGAAGTAGCGGGTGATAATAAAGACCGGATAGCCGACGATAGTAACAATGACTGGGAAGAAAGGGCCAACCGTCATACCGACGACGCCCGCGATTACCGACCACGCCATCGCGAGCGGTACGAGTGGGTTCACGAGCAGGTTCGCCGGTAGAGCGACGAGCGAGAAGAGCCCGATGTCATAGAGTAAGAGCGGCAATACCGAGATTTGTGCGGCGAGCGTTGTCGCAACGACATTTTTCCAAAAAGGCCATAAGCGAGTCATGCGCGCTTCAAAGATTGGTGCAAGCCAGATGATGCCTGCGGTTGCGGCGACCGAGAGACCGAAGCCGGGGTCGAAGACGAGATAGAGCGGATTCCACATGAGCATGAGGAGGACGGTGAAGAGGAGTGCGCGACTCGCGGCATAGCTCTTGCCGGTCGCACGCGCATAGAGCGCGATGACCGCCATAATCGCGGCACGCACGGCCGTGGCAGAGATGCCAGCTATCCCGACAAAGAGCAAGAGCGCCGCCCCGCCGGCAAAGAACTGCAGCCGGCGGGGCATGAGTAAAAATGCGAAGAACGCCATGATCCATTCGGCGACGATCATCACGTTGTAGCCGGAGAGCACAATGATTTGCACGAGCCCGGAGCGCGTGAACGCCTCTTTGAGCTCGGCACCAAGCCCCTCCTTCCCTCCGATCACGATGCCGCCTGCGAGTGCCGCATCAGGATTCGGCAGTGCACGATTGAGGCCGTCGAGGAATACATGTTTAATACGAGCGAGTGCAGCCGGTACCGAGTACCATGGTGCCGGTTCGACAGTGTAGATCGAGCCATATTGGATAAGGAAGCGGACACCGCGCGCCTGCAGGTATTTGTCATAGCGGAAGGTGCGGCCGCCGTCTGTCTCAAATGCATGCGGGAGCGAGAGCGTCCCATACACGCGCACGCGGTCGCCAACGCGCACGTCTGCAGAGAGCGGCATCACTGCGAGTACGCCAACCTCCTCACTCCCCTTTTCCACCGAGAGCGCAATACGCTGATTCTTCTCGCGTACATCAGGATCACTCACGACCACTCCCTCATATTGCACACGATGTTTCAAATCCCCCACGAACGCTTCCGGCAGTGGCGTATCAGCAACCGTCGAGCGCACCATTCCAAGTGCAACAAAAATAAAAAACACAGCGACGAGTGAGTACACTCGCCGCTCTTTTAAAAAAGCCGCGGCGCCAAGAAGCGCCACGAGGAGCATTACAAACACAATCGGTTCCCACCCAAAACTAAAAACCGACCGCACCCCCACCCCACTCGCAAATCCCGAAACAACAGCAAGGAGCGCGCTCATTTATAAATATCTCGTCGGTGACCAACGCCTTCGATACTTACCAGATCATTACTGACTGTATAGGTCGTACGATAGTTACCAACACGGAGCTTATAGAGGTTCCTCAACTCCCTATGCAATTTCTCATGCTGGAGGTGCTCAAAATTTTCTTTAAGCCAGGTTACTTTTTCTACAACTCTCTCTGCAATGACAGAGTCGAGCTTATCTAGATTCGCAAGAGCGGTGGTACTCCATCTAACGGAGACCATATTTTTTCATCACTTCAGCATGCGAAATATATTTTTGTTTTCCCTGCATCCTCTTGCGCAGTTTCAACAAGAAACTTCTTTTGAGTTGAAGCCCTTCATCAGGATCACCAAGGAACTCGAGCAATTTCTGCTCGACGATGGCTCCTATTTGTTTATTGAGTTGCGCAGTGGTCATGCGGAATATTATACCATAATCACTTATTTCAACAGGTATCAAAGACTTGTCGCTATAGCGACAAGTCGTGGATAGGTACTTCTCGTGTGTACCTTAATTAACGCTATAGCGTAAAACAAGGTACATGAGATTGTAGACACCGGGTGTCTACAGAAAAACGACTGCACCCCTACCCCACTCGTAAATCCCGAAACAATGGCGATAAGGACGCTCATATATCTTTATGGTAGCGCGAGGCTAAAGTGTTTTCTCAAGCTCCTCGACATCGACTCTATCTACTTCGCGGTTGAGTTTCTTCTTGTATTCGATAAGAGTTGCTTTGAGAATTAATGGGACCTCAACCCCATATATTTCCATCAGTTGAAAATTCTTCAAATCGACACGAGCCGAAACCCAAGTTTGTGAAGTTTCGTCAAACTTTTTTGCATCATATGCGCCGCTTATATCAATCCGTTGCCCTCCATACGAAAGTGTAAGCAGAATCAAATCCCAATGATCATCTTTGTATTGAGTTGGTCCATGAATTATATAAGGACGAACTTCAGGTAATATTTTTTCAAAATCTGCTTCTGGAATATCAAAATCTATATCGTGCAACTCACGCTGTACTCCATACGCACGAGCCGCAAATCCCCCCGCGATTTGAAAAGGTATTTGATGTTTCTTAAATAGTCCGACAATCCATCGAAATGCTGCTTCAGTATCTCGTGTTTCCATACGGAATGATTATGTTCCACGATCCATCGCTTCGTTGGCGAGGGCGTCGGCGTCACTATTTTCAGCACGGAAGACGTGGTTGAAAGAAACAACGCCGAATTGTTCGATGACTTTTTTCAGACGCGCGTGCTGTTCTTTAAGAACTGGATGCTTCACTTTGTACTGGCCCTTCATCTGCTTCACCACCAGCTCGCTGTCCATTTTGACTGTCACCTCTACTGCATCCGTTTTCTTTTTTAGAAGTTTCGCCAATGTTTCGAACGCAAGAATCACCGCTTCGTATTCGGCGAAGTTGTTGGTCTGGTGACCGAGAAATTTTGAAACGCTCGCGACCGAATTGCCGAGCTCGTCGCGTATCATCGCCCCTGCCCCACTCGGTCCCGGGTTCCCCCGCGACCCCCCGTCAGCATGGATAGTGAATTTCATTCCGCCTACTATACGTGGATTTGACTCCAGTAACAATCAAAAGTAAGATGTCTCCAGAGTTCCCCAGGCACCAACCAGTTTTGGAGGAGGCATCGTGGCGTTCAATCCTTACGTTTTCAACATCCTTGCTCTTTTGAGGATGTGCAGCAATAGCCCGTCTGCACAGTTCATAGCAACTCATTTCAAGGACCGCGTGGAGGAGTTTCTCGGTTTCATCGAACTCTCACCGGACCGCGTTGTCGATTTGGCAGAAGGCGATGAAGAAACCGCAGAGAAGACTTGTCTGTCAGTATTCCGCTATGGCTGGCTCAACCCCGAAGGAGAGTTCATTTCAGTCGGATTCGCACAGCATGATTCGACGGTTCAGCAAATAACAGGCTTTGATGGGTGCGACAAAGCTTGTGCAGCAGGTTGGGTAAAGTTCACCGTCGGGCTTCCCTATAACCAACACGGCGAATGTCTCTTTGAGCCGGGGGCTGACAAGAAGTCACTTTCATTGACCCAGCGAAACTGGCTCAACACATGGTTGGAGACCATTGCGCAAGAAGAAACCAGACCTCGTTTCTTGAGAGCGGTTTGAAGTACTCCCTCGCCGAGCCCACGATAGCCCACACGCTACATCGTGGGCTTTTCGTTTCTATACCAAGCGGATATCTAAAAGACGTAGGCGGACGGGAGAAGAGCGCGAGAAGGTGTCGCGCTCGAGGTGCGCGAGGAGATTCACAAGGGTGCCCCTTGTAAGTGAGTTCGCGACGCGCGCGATAGGACCTTTTACAAAAAAGGTCACCGCGTCGACACTCTTTTTTCCATCACCTGCCTGCGCAGGCAGGTGTGAATCAATTTTTAATTTCAAATGCTCTTCTGACTTTCCGAAACGTGAAATCTCTCGTATCGAGACATCACGCAATAAAAACACGGGCTTTTCGTTCGACATACCAAACGGGGCGAGCTTCTCTACTTTTGTGAGATATGAAAGCGTTGCTTCTTCGGGAGTGAGCACCGCGTCCGCGCGCCCCATTAGAGAATCGCCCTCCTCTAACGGGGCAAGCTCTGCATACGATTTATTCAATCTGTCTTCGAGAAAAAATACTTCAGTATCAAGCACGGTGAAACCGCCCGCGGCTGCGTGCCCACCAAATTGTGCAAATGTTTTTTCAGTCGCACGTATGAGTTCCATAATTTGTGTGAACCCGCCACTGCGAAATGAACCTTTGAGCGAATTGTTCCCTTCTCTCCCCCAGAGGAACACTGGCCGCTCATATTCTTCTGCAATCGTATTTGCAACAAGACCGAGGAGTGATGGCCGCCACTCGGGGTCGCCAAGTGCGATGATGTCGCGCATCTCACCACGCTCTTTTAATCGCGCGTGCACCGCGCGCGTGATAGCACCTGCTTGTGCTTTACGCTCACGATTTAATTTCTCCAATTTCTTTGTGAGTAAATCTGCTTCGCTTTCGTCAGTGGTAATAAAAAGTTGAAATGCATCACGCGCCTCACCCATGCGGCTCGCCGCATTCACCCGTGGCGCAATCATAAAGCCGATATCGTCTTCTGTGAGCTGGCGCTGCTCGACTCTCATTCCGCGGAGCAATTTCTGGAGACCGATGCGTGGGGACTTCCTCATCACGAGGAGCCCATAGGTCACGAGGAGCCGGTTCTCATCCATAAGCGGGACCATGTCCGCGACAGTTGCGAGCCCCACCATATCAAGGAGCCATTTCTCCCAACCGAGCGGTATCTGCTCGGTTGCCCTTCGTAGCCTTGGCGAAGTAGGGCTCGGATTTCGTAGTACGTCCAAAGTGGCGCACATAAGCTTCCACGCGACGCCCGAGCCGCACAAACTCTTGAACGGATATGTTTCTTCTGGTCGCGCGTTTGGATTCAAGATTGCAAAAGCAGGCGGCAATATTTCTTGTGGTAAGTGATGATCAGTAACGATGACCTCCATACCCAATTCGTTTGCGCGTTTGATGGGCTCTACGTCTGTGATACCAGAATCCACCGTGACAATAAGTTGCACGCCGTTTTTTGCTAATTTTTCAATTCCCGCGATGTTCATCCCATACCCTTCTTCATGGCGATGTGGAATATAATTTTCAAAGTTTGCCCCAGCTTTTTTCAAGAAGTCGTGGAGGAGCACCGCGCCCGGGATGCCGTCGCAATCATAATCGCTCCACACCGCTATCTTTTCTCCGTTTAGAATCGCACGCGCAAATCGTTCTGCCGCTTTCTGCATATCAGTCATCAAGAATGGATCGTGGAGGTGCAAGTCGTAGGAGGGATTCAGAAATTTCTCTGCCGCTTCTTTTGTCACTACGCCGCGGCGCGCAAGCAGCGCCGCGGTGAGGTCGTCGTAGTGCGAGAGTTCTGCGCGCAAAACATCAGTCAAAGGATCGTGCAATGGAAACATGTGAGCACTATTGTATACTCTAATGATGGAAAGCTGTATTTTCTGCAAAATAGTGAGTGGCGAAATTCCGGCGCACAAGGTCTATGAAGATGAAGATTTTTTTGCATTTCTCGATATTCATCCGCAAACGCCTGGACACGCACAAGTTATCTCAAAACAACACTACCGCTGGGTCTGGGACGTTCCGAATATTGGGGAGTATTTTGAAGTAGTGAAGAAGATTGCTCTCGCACAACGAAAAGCATTTACTACCGACTGGATACTATCGAAAATAATCGGGGATGAAATTGCGCACGCGCACATTTGGGTCTTCCCGAGCAATGAGGCGAAAGGAGACAAAAACGATTTCGAGCAAAACGCAGAAAAAATTCGTCAGGCTCTCCAGTGATGGTCGAGAGCTTCGATGCCGGGGAGCGTGCCGCGCGCCAGGAAGTCGAGCATCGCGCCGCCGGCTGTGGACACAAATGAAAACTTCGATAAAAGACCAAGTTCTTCAATAGCAGCAATGGTGTCCCCGCCGCCCACAACCGAACGAGCTTTTGCAACAGAGATAGCGCGCACAAGAGCGCTTGTCGCTGCCGTAAATCCCCCTTCGTACTTCCCCAAGGGACCGTTCCACAGAATAGTTTTTGCTTTCTGCGTGAGGTCGGCGAGAAGCGCGATGGTGCCCGGACCATGATCGAGAATAATTTCATTCGGGAGTACCTGCCCCATCGGTGAAATGCGCGATGCTGAATTAACGCGGAAGGTATGGCGGCGCACCTCTCCTTGCGTGTACCCGGCTCCGGCCGTACGTGCAGTAAGTGAATCTACCGGCAAGACAAGCTTCGGGCTCGCGAGCAGTTTCTGCAAGGCATTCTCGTTTCCGTGGGAGACGAGCGACTTCCCCACCTCTTGCCCTGCCGCTTTCAAGAAGTCATTCGCGAGTGCACCACCGACAAACACGTGGTCATACACAGTGAGTAATGTAGTAAGCACCTCTTC
The DNA here is from genome assembly GCA_038057055.1 of Patescibacteria group bacterium. GTDB lineage: Bacteria > Patescibacteriota > Minisyncoccia > Phycocordibacterales > Phycocordibacteraceae > C7867-001. The sequence goes on from JBBUDY010000019.1 coordinate 64,226, forward strand.
TTTCGTATTAAATTTTGCTCCGCCGATAATTGCAACCGCAGGATGCTTCGGCGTGAGCGCGTGCGAGAGTTCTTCTATTTCTTCTTCAAACAAAAGTCCTGCGTACGAAGGGAGCAGTTTCGACACGCCGACGATGGACGCGTGCACTCGATGACACGTATCGAGTGAGTCCTGGACAAAGATGTCTGCCAGCGCCGCGAGTTCCCGTGCAAATACCGGATCGTTCCGCTCCTCGCCCTTGCTGCGGCGCAAATTTTCTAACACCAGCACATGCCCCGGTGCAAGACTACGGACCGCGGCGCGAGCCCGCTCCCCTATTGTTTCTGGAAAGAATGAAACATGTTGGACGAGTTCTCCCAGTGCCGCTGCGACCGGTGCGAGAGTCTCGGTGCCCATCTGTCCGATATGGCTCGCAAGCAGTATCTTTGCACCGCGCTCCTGCAAATAGCGGATGGTGAGGAGAGCACGACGAAGCCGATAGGTATTTACGACCTTGCCATTTACAACCGGGACATTAAGCGGAGCGCGTACGAGTATGGGGATATTCTCGAACAGCTGTATATCGCGGATAGTTTGCATGTCTCACGCAAGTTGCTGTACGAGAAGCGAAAACGTATCAGGAGTGACCGATGCGTGTCCAACAAGGAAGCCATCGACGTCTGAATGTGCCGCAAGACCGCGTATATCGCTCGGATCGACTGAGCCGCCATAGAGTACCAGGCTTTTCTGCGACGTTTTCCCCGAGAGCAGTTCTGCGAGCACCTTACGGATATACAGCACCATTTCAGCGAGGTCACTTGGTTGAATTGCAGCATCAGCCGTCTTCCCGATTGCCCACAGGGGTTCATAGGCGACGATAACTTGTAATCGTTCTTTCGGTGTGAGCGACTCGAGAGCAAGCGTGAGCTGTTCGCGCACGATAGCGAGATAGCGCCCCTCACTGTCTCGTTCGCGCTCGCCGATACAGAGGATGGGAGTAAGTCCGTGTGCAAGTGCGTGTGCACATTTCTCTATCACAATAGAATCGGTATCTCCCGCCGCTCGCCGCTCTGAATGGCCGATAATGGCGTATGTCGCACCCGCCGTAACATACGTTTGTGCAGTGACTTCACCCGTGGAAGCGCCGCCGGTTGTACGAGATATGTCTTGTGCGGCGAAGGCGACTGATGACGTGTTTCGAACCGCAAGCGCACCAAGAAGTGGTGCGGGAGGCGAGAGAACAATGGTGATGTGGGTCGTACGTGCGAGCCGCTTCGCGACAGCGAAAAGTTTTTTTGCTTTTGAGAGTTCCTCCACATACGCCTTCCAATTCGCGACAATGAGCATACGCACAGTATACCAAGCCATACATTCGAATGGGCAGTCCTCTTGGTATACTTACATCGTGATTCGCACAAGCAATCAGCGTGGTTTTTCTCTCATCGAAATAGTCGTTGCACTTTTTATTATGAGTGTGGGGGTTGTATTTGCGACGATGGTAACCGGAACGATGAAAGTAACGCGCGATTCGGCGTTTGAGAACAGTGCGTTCCATATTGCAGACAATAAACTGAACGAATTACGTGCTCTCGGGTACGCCGCGCTTCCCGAGGATGGCATTTTTTCCGACCCACAGCTTGCGAGCCTGCCGCAAGGCACAGCGAGTACCACGATTACGGTGTGGAACGCTAAGACAAAACAGGTGGTGATAGGGGTTTCGTGGCTTGGCACGGGAAGCACCACGCGCATAGTGTCTCTCACAACGCTCATTACCGAGTCCGGCGGTCTCTAGTATGCAGCGCGCCTTCACTCTCATTGAAATAGTTATTGTTATCGGCCTTTTTGCAATTATGGTGCTTGGGATTGCACAGTTGTATATCGTGTTCGGGCGGGTTATCACGATGCAAAGTTCGTCTATTAGTGTCACTCTCGGCGGAAGCGCCATTGTCGACACTGTTCGTGTTGCAGGTCTCCAAGCTGCTCATGTGGTTCAGTCCCACACGTTCTCTGGTGTGAGCTACAACTCGGGGACAACAACGGCGATCTTCGAACTCCCTGCTATTGATGCATCAGGCGCGATTATTGTTGGCACATTTGATTACGTCGGCATTTACGTGTCAAGCACAACCGTATACCGCACAGTTGATGCTGCAGTCGGCAGTTCGCGTACCTCCGGCACCAAAGTGTTAACGGATTCTTTGGGTGCGCTCACCTTTACCTACGATACTGCAAGCTTCCCTTCCGTCACAAGCGTTATAGTGGATGCAACGACCAGTGCCGTCGTGAAAGGACAGACGACCCAGATGCATTTACGCAGTCACACCTACCTCCGAAACTTATGAACCACAATCCCTATCGCTTTGCCCGTGGATACATTGTCGTTTTTGCACTTATTATCAGTGCAGCTATTATGGCGATAACCGTCGCGTTCTTCGGGTATTACGGGAGCGCAGTACATGCAGAACGTTTTGCACTCGCCTCGACACAAGCGCAAGCGCTCGCGGAGGCGGGTATTGATAAGGCGGTCTACGAACTCAATCAGAGCGCTGGGTATTCGGGAGAGAGCGATAGTGCACTCGGGAATGGAACGTATAGCGTGTCGATTGTAAGCATCGATGGCAACACAAAACGAGTGATTGCCACGAGCTATATACCGAACAGCACGAACCCGATTGCGACGAGAGAAGTGCAGGCGACTATTGGTATAGATGCGTCTGTGGCATCATTTTATTATGGTGTTCAAATCGGACAGGGCGGTCTAGAGATGAGTAATTCATCAAAAATCATTGGTAATGCGTATTCAAATGGAAACATCATCGGCACCAATTCGGCCAGAATTCAGGGCGCCGCGATTGTTGCCGGGCCAATCGGCATTATTGATGGTATGGATATCGACGGTGATACCTGGTCCCATACCATACGAGGAACTTCAACGGTCGGAGGGAACGCAACGAGTTCCGTGCTTCGAAATACAACTGTCGCCGGTAATGTTGTGGCTGATTCCATTTCCAATTGCACAATCGGGGGCACAGCCACCTATGATACAAGTTCAAGCTGTACGGTGACTGGAACCACGATTACCCCCAATCCCAACGTTTTTGTTCCAGCGGATGTGTTACCTTTGCCAATCTCGGAGGCTCAAATTGATGTGTGGGAATTGGAAGCGACCAACGGAGAGAGTGTGGGCTTCCAAACCTTCAGTAGTGGTACCAGAAGCATGGGACCAAAAAAGATTAACGGGAATTTGATTATGAGTGGTGATGCAGAATTAGTAGTCACCGGGACTTTGTGGGTTACGGGAGAGATTGAATTGAGCAATAACTCAAAGATCAAGTTGGACGCCAGTTATGGTAGCTCAAGTGGCGTAATCATAGCCGGCATCGATGAAAGTGCGACAGCGGGCGAGATCGAGATCTCCAATTCCGCTCAAATATTAGGTTCAGGCTCCGCAGGCAGTTACATTATGCTTCTCTCACAAAGAGAAATGGGTTCGAATGCGATTAAAACTTCTAATAGTTCTGCGGCCGCAATTCTGTACGCGGGTGAAGGTCAAATTGAAATCGGCAACAGTGCAGCTCTTAAAGAAGTCACAGCTTATAAGCTCAAGATTATCAACACTGCTACCGTCACCTATGAAAGTGGACTACAAAATGCCAGTTTTTCCAATGGACCGGGAGGATCATGGGGCGTCGTGCCCGGTACGTATGCGATCATTCAATAATTAAAATGCCGATGAGAGTGAATAGATTGGTGCAATCATCGAGACGGCGAAGATACCAACAACGGTACCGATGAAGAGCATCAGGACCGGCTCGATGATCGTTGAGAGGTCTTTTGTTTTCTGGGCGACATCCTCTTCATAAAATTCTGCAATTTGTTTTAACATTTCTGCAACCTTACCGGTCTCCTCCCCCACCGTGAGCATATCGCTCATGAGAATCGGATAGAGTTTCGTATGTGTCGCAAATGCTTGTGAAAGCAACTCGCCCTTTCTCACGTGCACCTCTGCTTCCCCCACTACATTGGCAAACACCTCTGCATGCACGACCTCTTTTGTTATCGAGAGCGCGTCGAGCACGGGGACGCTGGATGAGAGGAGTGAAGAAAGAGTGCGAGACGTACGCGCAGAATAGGTCTCGCGTACGAGCTCACCTATCACCGGTAGATGGAGCGCGATGGCGATTATGATTCTATTTCCTATCCGTGATCGCAGGAAAGTAATTCCACCGACGATGACCGCAATAATTCCGGCGAGCACAATAGTGACGTTCGTAATCATGAAGTTCGACATGCCGACGATGATTCGAGTGGCGAGCGGCACCTGCACCCCGAGCTGGTTAAAAGTCCTCGTCAGTGTCGGCACGACGTAAATGAGCATCAGGATGCCGACGATGACAACAGCAACCATAACGATGATGGGATAAATCATCGCGCCTTTTATTTTCCGGGTGAGTTCCTCTGAACGCTCCATCTGAAGTGCGACGACCGTGAGAGATTCTGAAAGAGAGCCAGATTCTTCTCCTGCGCGTGCCATCGCGACGAATACCGCAGGAAATATGGCTGGGTAGAGAGCGAGTGCTTCGTGGAAAGAAGACCCCTTTTTTACTGATTCAGAAATACCGACGGCGATTTTTTTCAGATTTTTATTGCTTGATTGTCGCTCGATGACCGAAAGTGCACGTGAGAGTGAGAGACCGGCAGAGAGCATCGCGGAAAGATTCTTCGCCACACGAATAATTTCATCGCGCTTTACACCGGTACCAATATTGATAAAGAGCCACGCGGGGAGTTTCAAAATACTGATGTTCTCTGTGAGTCCGGTGACCACACCGCCCTCTTTTTGTATTTGTTCGTACACTGCAAAACGCGAGTCGGCCTCGATAGTCCGTTTCTCATCCGGTGCTCCCTCTTTGTGTATCGTGACGCGGTACTTCATATTATTCCGATATCGCGCGGAGGACTTCTTCGACAGAGGTAATGCCGCGAGCGGCTTTGTAGAGACCGTCTTCGAGCATCGTGAGCATACCTTCTTTCTTTGCTTGTGCTTCGATCGCGTCGCTTGTGCTCGTGTGGAGGATGATATCGCGGATAGCGGGAGAGACAGCGAGCACTTCGTGGATGCCGATACGGCTCTTGTAGCCGTCGGCGCAATCGGCACTCGGTACTGGTTTGTAGAAAGAGAGGTCGTCAAGCGTTGATCCTGCTTTTACTAATTTTTCTTCCTGAAGTGCCTTAAACGAAGCATCAAACGCTGCTTTTTCAGCGATTTTTGCGCGCGTGGCGGCATCTATCGAATATGATTCTTTCGGGTCGCACAATCTGCGCACCAAGCGCTGGCCAATGATGACGCGAATCGTCGAGACAAGGAGAAATGGTTCAACGCCCATATCGATAAGGCGTGGGATAGCGCCTGCGGCGCTGTTGGTGTGGATGGTCGAGAGCACAAGGTGGCCAGTGAGCGCGGCATTAATTGCGAGCGAGGCAGTTTCGCCGTCGCGGATCTCGCCGACCATGATGATGTCCGGGTCTTGACGCACGAGTGAGCGGAGTCCGTTGGAGAAGGTAAAGCCAATTTGCGGATTGACTTGCGTCTGGTTCACCCGCTTCATCTGGTACTCGATAGGGTCTTCAATGGTGGAGATGTTCACATCCGGTTGGTTCAGGATATCGAGCATCGTGTAGAGCGTGGTCGTTTTCCCGGAGCCAGTTGGTCCAGAGACAAGGATGATACCCGTTGTCTGTTTGAGCGCATGGTGAATATGCTCCATGTTGTAGCCGTGGATGCCGAGTACATCAAGCGTGAATCCTTCTCCCGTCTCGCGCAGAAGGCGCATCACGGTCTTCTCGCCGAAGAAGGTTGGGAGGATAGACACGCGGAAGGAGACGCGGTCGGCTTCAGTCTCCATTTTGAATCGGCCGTCTTGTGGGAGGCGTTTTTCATCAAGTTTTAAGTTCGAGAGCACCTTGATGCGCGCGACAATGCCCGCTGTTGCCGTTTTCGGCAGGGTCATCGCGTCGTGGAGGATACCGTCGATACGGTAGCGCACGAGAACCTCGTTTTCCATCGGCTCGATATGGATGTCAGAAGCGTCTTGCACGATAGCGTGGCGGAGCAGGGTGTCGACGATGCGCACAATCGGCAAGTCCTCCGCCATTTTCTTCAGGTCATCACCGGAAAGGTCTTTATTCCCTTCTGCAATCACGCGTATCTTGCCCGCTTCAGAAGAGATGATGTCGCCAAACTCGTCCTTGAGTGACTTCTGATACTGCAGGAGCGCGTGCTTAATGCTGTCGGTGTCGGTGAGCCGCGAGAGTATTTTGAGCCCTGTCTTTTTGCGCATTGAGTCGATAGAAGCAAGGTCTTCGACGTCGAGCATCGCCACCTCAAGTGAGTCGTTCTCCTTTTTGAAAGCGATGATGTTGTGGGTGCGCGCGATCGGCTCTGGGATAAGCGCGAGGACATCGATTGGGATGCGATGTTCCTTGAGATTCACAAACGGGATACCGAGCACATACGCCTGGATGCGTCGAAGTGCATCCTCGGTCAGGTGGCCGCGCGAGACGAGGATATCGCCGAGCGACTGCTTGCGTTTTTTCGCCTCTTCATCGGCCGCGTCGATATCCTTCTTGGCGACAAGGCCAGAGTCGATAACAAACTCTTTCAGCTCCCCTTCCGAAACGTGCATATACATATAAGTATAGCGCGCCCCTCCCTTCTCGGGATGCACTTTTCACACATTGTTATGCCGCTGCCGTCGGTGCGTTAAATGAAGCGAGGTTCCTTCGTATCTCTTCAAAGACTTTATCCTGTTTAACGCTTTTAATACCCGCCTTTCTCTTCTCTTCAAGAAGCTCATTTATTTTTTGCAACTCACGCTCGAAAAGCGCCTGAGCGTAGGTCTTCCCCTTCGTCGCTGCATAAGCTGCATATGCCTTCAATTGTTCAGCGCACTCCTCGAGAAGCGTTACTTGAATGGGATGTGCCGCGAGTTCTTTATTGCGACGGTTCATCCACAAAAGACCGAGCTCTTTCACACGTTCGATTTCTACGCCGACGACGACCATCGGGACTCTGCGCAACCGCCCAGTCATTTGTTGACGGTCCGAATGGAAGTACTTTATCTCGCCGAGTTCTCCACTATCGATTTTTGCACGGATATTGTCGAATTTTCTGTGCAAATCTCGGCTGCCGAAGGTGATGTCGAGTCCGAGTGCAAGATGGGAGAATCGTTTGTCAGCGTCCTCTGTCTCGACGACCATGTCGATTTTGTTCACAATGTCGTCATAGGGCGCCGTCTTGATCACTTCCGTGTTCGATCCAAACCAGTTCGAAAGTTCTCCATGTTCGAGTGCGACTGCTTCTAAAATATCTCCATATATTTTTGCTGGCACCTGCTCGAACGATTCTTTGCGGCGGGATACTTCTACGGCATCGCGTTCGAGCATGGCTGCGCTATAGAGACCAGTAAACGTTTCTGGTTTTATCTCACACTCAACAATGGTTTCCTTAGCCCGAGCATGCGTTTCTTCTGGCTTGAAGTGAGTACTCTCAAAAGCACGTTCGTCCGCGGTGCTCCGATAGATGTGTTGTTCTCCAGGCATATTCCTCACATAGTATCACTACAGAGATTCCAGAGCGATTCAAAAAAGGTTCTATAGTCCCGCGCAATCTGTTCGCTCTTTATCTTGAACACCAACACCGGGTCGCCATATATTTGAAACTGTATGTGTTTCGGGTAAATCGAAGTACTGACACTGCTTCTATTAAAGCCGGGCATGATTCTGAAATCAAAATTCTGCCGCTTCTTTTTCGTTTCCTCCAGATAGTTCTTTTGATCGATTGTTCCTATAAATCTGACCATGATATTTTTAGCAAGACTTTTCTCGTTGTAGAGTCCCCTCTCCTCTCCGAGAAGTTCTCGGAATCTACTCCCCTCTCCACCGATGATATCTATGAAACTGTCTTGTTCCGCCTCTTCGATCATCTGAAACTCATTCGTTACGAATTGATCGTTGCCTTGGTATACTTCAAATTCTTGCTCGCGCTGATGCGTAAACATCCTCTCAAGCGTGTCGCGTGCCTCGTTGGCGACCATCCTTTTCTCCTCAATAAGCGAGTCGAGACGGGCGGGCGGGTTCGCGCTCCACTTCTTCCGCCCATTTTTAATCACGTGTTTGACTAACCCCTTTCCCTCAAGGGACCCAAGAGCGGTATAGACGTATTGTCCGTGGAGCTTTGTGGCGGCAACGATCTTTGAGCTGCCGACCTCCACTTCTCTCCCAATCAAGTAGAGATATATTCTCGATTCTTTCTCAGACAGGCCTATCTTTTCGAGATTCTGAAGGAGACGTCTGTTTCCTTTTTCGTCATATATCTTGTCCATACTGTATATAAAGAGTATATTCTATATAGTCTTTCTGTCAAGTTTTTGTCATAAAAATCATTGACAAATCGCTTGACAATCTGAAATATATAGGCTATCCTTTCTGCATCGATAAGCAATTCGGCTTATCAAGCACTTTGGGAGAAGGCAATGAAAACGTACTTCGGTTTTGCCCTTGGGGACAGTATGTTCTCAGGGGATGTGGTGATTCGGCGTCAAGAGCTTACGCCGGAGAAGGTGAAGTTGGCGGTTGCTCGGGGAGCTATTCCCTGTTGTAACCCGAGCCACTCGGCGACGATTCACGCGATGACGAACCGGTTCGGGATCGAAGTTGAGATCCCTTCCGAGCCGCCGCGCGTGTCGCTCGAACCGGGCGATTCCGTCATTGTGATGGGTGTTCGCGGCTTGCCGCGGATGACGGATCGGCATGAGTACACTGCCGAGGAAGTCGCACGAGCGACCTTCCAGTTTGCCGCGTATACCGTTATGTCCCCCGAAATGGGACTTCGGGAAACGCTTCGTCAAACTTTGTGATGACCAGATCAGTGACAGTGCACCAAGGAAACACAGGTCATTCCGTTTGAGCTTAGCTCGATGTACTGCTCGAAAAACCACGCCACTTTTCAGTAAAACGAAATGAGTAGCGGGTGAGTAGAGGGTGAATTAAGCCGGATTGATTTGTTGGGTTGAGAAACCCAGAAAACTTCTCCACTGTCCAAGGGCGAGTCATTGTGGCTCGCCTTTCTTTCAGAGATTATGAAATCAATCGTGATTTCTGAAAGGAAACAATTGGGTTTCCATGCTCTGCTCTTTTTATAGGAGGTCCTTCATGGATCTAATAGTTCCGCTTGTGATGTTAGTGGTTCTTGCGTACGCATACGCACTCAAGAACTTTCCAGAACTTTTTCAGGAAAAAAGGAGAAAAAATGAGCAAGTTCAACAAACGGCCAGAATTCGAGGCTGAATACAATCGAATTTCCCTGGCAATCCTTAAGTTGGAGCAGGAGCGCACCAAGCTTCTCGCTTCTTACAGGGACAGTTTGGGACTCACGGCTGAGGAGCGTGTGCTGGTGGTGAAGGAGTTGTGGCCGAACAAAGAAGAGATACTCAGAAGAACCGGGTTATCCATCACAACCATCAAAGCCACCGCTTCCTCGCTCGGATTGACTGCTCATCCTAAGAAGCTCGCGAGGGAAACAGTCAGAAACAAGTTGTACGTTCAAAGGCTTGGTGGAGTTGTAGACCCCGACTGAATTTCCTGAGGCGGTGTGTTTTTGAGGGCGAGTCTGTTGCTCGCCTTTCTTTCAGAGATTACGACGAATTGAGTTGCTATTTCTGAAAGGAATGTATTAAAGATGGTCAGGCGTGAGACCGGTATGTTTCGCGATACGTGTGAGCATACGCGGACCGATTTCTTCACGATCGTGAAAAGCAAACGTGTAATCAGGCCAATCGGCTCTTGAAAGAGTCCGATGTGAACCCTTTTGTCGTTTAATACTCCAACCAATGGAGAGAATCGCTTTCAATACTCGTGGCGCTTTAACCGCGCGCCACTCCATAGCCAAACATACGAGAGACAGGAATGAAGAATGACCCTTGTTCGACACTGTCAGCGATGGTGCGGAGTGCGATAGCATATACACGCTGTTGAGCCTCGCGCTTTGTTGCACCATAGGCCATAACACCCGGGAGCTTCGGGATTTCAGCAATCCAGCGGCCATCTGCCTCGCGGTCAAATTCGACGGCAAGTGAAGAGAGTCGTGTTGGTTGTTTGGTGCTCTTTTTCATAAAAGTACTATACCACAAAACATTGCATATACCCATGGCGTCTGCTATACTTTTGAATACCTGAATGCCTGCGATGCAGGCCTTCTTTTTAAAAAGTGCGACATACACAATCCATATGATAGACCTTAAAACAATCAATGCAGTCTTGGGGGAGTTTGAGGACAGGGGCATTAGCCGCGCGACGATGGTCGAGGCCATCGAGAGCGCGATGGCAACCGCCTACAAGCGCGAATACGGCAAACGCGGACAAGTGGTCCACGCCAAGCTCGACCTCAACACCGGCATCATCTCCTTTGAACAAGTGAAAACCGTCGTCGACGACACGACGGTGCGCTTTCCTCTGGAAGAGCCGGAGACCGGAGACCGGAAGCTAGAAACTGGACATGCAGGATGGCATGGTCACGATGAGGAACATTTGGCTGAAGGTGAGCTCCCCCGCTTTGACCCGGAGAAACATATTCTCCTTGAGAATGCGAAGTTGATGAAGCGCGGTGCGGCTGTGGGAGAGGAAATTATCTTCCCACTTGAGCCGCAGGACGACTTCGGTCGTATCGCCGCACAGACAGCCAAGCAAGTGGTAATCCAGAAAGTACGCGAGGCCGAGAAGCTCTCAATGATGGAAGAATTTGGCGAGAAGAAAGGGCAGATCGTGGGCGGTATCGTGCAGCGCATGGAGCGCGGCGCGATCTTCGTCGACCTTGGTCGCACGACCGGCATCATCCCCTACGAGGAGCAGATTCCAGGTGAGCGCTACCGCATGGGCGAGCGGATTCGCGCGTATCTCTATGCAGTGGATGAAGGATTCCGCGGTGTGTATCTGCGCCTCTCTCGCGCACATCCAAAGTTCGTCGTGAAGCTGTTTGAGATGGAAGCACCGGAGCTTGCTTCTGGCGCTATCGAGGTAAAGGCGCTTGCAAGAGAGCCAGGGAGCCGTACTAAGATTGCGCTCGCCTCGCTGGACCCGCACGTCGACCCGGTCGGCTCACTTGTTGGCCAGCGCGGCGTGCGCGTCTCGACCGTGATGAGCGAGCTCGGCGGCGAGCGCATCGACATTATTGAATGGAGCGATAACGCGAAAGAATTTGTGAAGGAAGCTCTCTCCCCGGCGACACCACTGGAGGTCGTGCTTGATGAAGCCGACCATCGTGCGACGGTCACGGTAGCGGAGGATGAACAGTCGCTCGCGATCGGTCGCGGTGGGCAGAACGTACGGCTTGCCGCAAAGCTTACGGGGTGGAACATTGATATCGTTTCTACTGGTGGTAGCGAAACGATTTCAATTACTGCTGATACCCTCGAGATGCCCGCCCCGATGTCAGAAGTCGGGGAGCCGACCGAAAGCGTCGGCTCTGAAGAGGCCGGCGTGATGCCAACTGAAAGTGTTGAGCTCGTTACCGATGAAGCACCGCAAGTGACTGAACTCCCTGCCGAAGAGGAACTCACCCCCCTTCCCGCAAGTGACGAGACAGCTGCCGATAGAGAAGAAGACCGCGACAAAGCAAAAGACGAATAGTATAATCGTTGTATGAATCTATTACACGATATTGATTCGGGAACGAAGGAAGCGATGAATGTCATCATCGAGATCCCGAAGGATTCGCATAACAAATACGAGATCGATAAAAAGACGGGACTTATTAAGCTCGACCGCGCGAACTATTCTTCTGCGGCGTATCCCTTTGATTATGGCTTCGTGCCGCAAACGCTCTGGGACGATGGTGATGCGCTCGATGTCATCGTGCTCACGACCTATCCGCTTGATGTGGGCGTACTCGTCGAAGTGCGTCCAGTCGCAATTCTGACCATGATTGATGATGGTGAATCTGACGATAAGGTTATTGCTGTGCCAGTAGAAGATCGAAGATGGGAAGATGTGCAAGAGCTACAGGATTTGAACAAGCATACGCTGCGGGAGATTGCGCACTTTCTGGAGAACAATAAAAAATTGAAAAGTAAGCCCGTGAAGATCGAGATCGGTGAATATAAGGATCGTGCCAGCGCAGAGACAGCGTTCGAGCGCGCGCGGAAGCTGTATAATGATTCGAAATAATATGGAACAACTACCTGCTGATGAAAAATTGCTCCCCGAGGGTGAAGAAGGCATCGAAGTAACAGCACTCCCAGTGCTGCAGAGCTACGCGACAGCAAGCAAGCCGCTCCCAAAGGAAGCGCCCCCGGCAGCTCCTATCCAACCCGGGGTCCCTTCACCGCAGGCGCAGTCGTGGGGTACGGTCATTTCTATTATTATCATTGTGCTCATGATTATCATTGGTGCATTCTATGCGTGGGGGAAGCGAGTAGCACAAAATCAAGTTTTCACTGAACCAGCAACAGCCCCAACAAGCAACTAAATTCTACCGTATGAACAAATATACACAGCCCTTTAGCCAGCACCAAAACAGCTTTGGTGCTAGGCAAAACTCGATGCTTGTTCCGATGGTGATTGAAAAGAGTCAGTTTGGCGAGCGCGCCTACGACATCTACTCGCGCCTCCTGAAGGAGCGCATCGTCTTTCTCGGCGGCCCTATCGACGACGATGTCGCAAATCTTGTCATCGCGCAACTTCTCTTTCTTGAAGCAGAAGATCCGAAAAAAGATATTTCGCTCTATATCAACTCGCCGGGCGGCTCGGTGACTGCCACGCTCGCAATGGTCGACACGATGAATCATGTGAAGCCGAATGTCTCAACGGTCTGTGTGGGCATGGCGGCCTCTGGTGCAGCGATACTCCTCTCTGCTGGGCAGAAGGGCAAGCGCTATGCGCTCCCGAATGCTGAAGTGATGATTCACCAGCCGCACGGCGGCGCCGAGGGTCAAGCAACTGATATTGAAATTACCGCAAAGCAAATCATCAAGCTCCGCGCGGTACTCAACCGCATTCTTGCAAAAAATACCGGTCAATCACTTGCGAAGATTGAGAAAGATGTCGAGCGCGACTTCTTCATGACCGCCGACGAAGCGAAAAAGTACGGGCTGGTTGATAAGGTGTTTAATTAAATAGACTCAATATGAGGGAAACGCGCCGGCTTCGCCGGCGCGTTTTGTTTGTGGTAGAGTCCCCTCATACCGTCCCACCGATTGACTGATTCGAAAGCACGACCGATCATCTTCTTACTTTGTACTTAATCCGTCCGTTATCTGGCGGCCGGAATCTTTGGAACCCGAAGTTATATGTCACTCAAAATCATATTGCTCATGCTTGCGCTCTCGGGCGTCGGCGGAGTTGTGCTTGGGTATGTGCTACGTGTCCTTATTGGTCTCGCTCAGCGTGGCTCCATCGAGCTTGAGATTAAGCAAAAAATGCTCCAGGCCAAGGAGCAGGCGGCGAAGATTATCACGGATGCCGAATTCCGCAGTGCAGTCGTCGAGACCGAGCGTCTTGCGCCAGTCGAGGAACGTGAGGAGAAGATAAGTACACGGGAGGAACGCCTCGCCTTGCGCGAGGAATTTCTCGATTCACGCCAACGTGATGTAGATGAAAAAGAAGTTGAGGTGCGCTCGCGGGAGCAAGCTGCGGTGCATGCAAAAAATGAAGCGGAAAAATTGACTGCACAGCGTTCCAAAGAACTTGCGAAAGTCGCACACCTCTCCGAAGATAAAGCGCGTGAAGAACTTTTTTCTGAAATTGAGCATGCTCATGAGGACGCGATACTTCTGCGTCTCCAGAAACTTGCCGCGAATGGTCGTGAACGCCTTGAGGACAAGGCGCGCGATATCCTCACCACCACCATTCACCGACTCGGGAATGCCGTGAACGCCGAGGTAATGTCGCTCTCGGTTGTGCTCCCCTCCAACGAGACAAAAGGAAAGATTATCGGCAAAGAGGGTCGCAATATAAAGGCGTTTGAGCGCGCGACCGGCGTGGACGTGCTCATCGACGACGTGCCCGATCGCATCACTCTCTCCTCGTTTGACCCGCTCCGTCGTGCAATCGCGAAAATCGCGCTTGAGAAGCTTATCGTCGACGGCCGCATCCAGCCCGCAAAGATAGAAGAAACGGTCGAGAAGACACGTGCAGAAGTTGCTGAAATTGTGAAGCAGAAGGGTGAGGCCGCGGCATATGAGGCGGGGGTAATCGGGCTTGATCCCAAGCTCACTGCCCTTCTCGGCCGCCTTCACTTCCGTACGAGCTTCGGCCAGAACGTACTCACTCATTCTATTGAGATGGCGCACCTCGCCGGTATGCTCGCGACCGAGCTCGGCGCAGACGCGACCATCGCGCGCACTGCCGCTCTTCTGCACGACATCGGCAAAGCAGTTGACCACGAGGTGCAAGGAACGCATGTAGAGATTGGTCGCCGCATCCTTGAGAAATTTGGCGTCAACAATCGCGTCATCCTCGCGATGCAGTCGCACCACGACGAGCACCCGTACGAAACGCCGGAGGCAGTCATTGTGCAGGTGGCAGATGCTATCTCGGGCGGTCGCCCGGGCGCCCGCCGCGATACCGTGGACCGCTATCTTGAGCGCCTCGGCGACCTCGAGCGCCTCGCCACTACCTTCCCCGGCGTTGAGAAGGTCTACGCCATCGCGGCAGGTCGCGAGATACGTATCTTCGTGAACCCCGGCAAGGTCACCGACCTCGCGATGCACAAGCTCGCGCGCGACATCGCGAAGCGCATTCAAGAAGAGCTCAAATACCCGGGCGAGATTAAAGTGAATATAATCAGAGAAAACAGAGTTGTAGAATTTGCCCGGTAACCATTATTCAGCCTCTTGCATATATTCAGTCACGATAGTGATTACTTTTTGAATTGTTGCATTACAGTTTTTGAAGCTTATGAGCGAGAGGATTTCATTTCCGTGGATTCGGAATAATTCACTTATGAGAGCGTGTATGAACGACTGCGTCGCACCGCTTACTCCAGAGAAGTCTATTGTTACTTTTTTACCTTTAGAAACTCTCGGGGTTAACATTTTTATACGGATATCTCTGGCGATATCCTTATTTTCAGCAAAATCGCCTATGAGTGGTTTAAGATGAATGATTGTCATACAAAAATTGGTTTCTTGTAACGCGCATGTTTGCGCGCTCGAACAGCTTTCGCATATACATTTCGTATATGTTCCAAGAGTGCAGTAAATTGCTCATTTACGTCAAGCGCGAGGTCGATTCCAATGACAGTTCCTTGCCAGTGCGGGTAGTCGTTCCCGGCGGAATGCCTATCTTCAAGAGGATCGGCCTGAAGCGGATTTTTGTTCTCGGTTTTTTGTTTCAATAGTTTATAAAAAGCTGTACCACTATAGATAACAAAGAAGTCACTATTAACCGCAGCGATCGATTTCACGAAAAAAAGTCCAGCCCCAGCATTCTGCTCGGTGCCGCCCTCACGGTCCGTAGTTCCAGTTATTCCCGGAGTTAATGCAAGACGAATTGACTGAAGATCGTCTGTCGAGTGATGAGATTTCCTGATAGTTCTACTGATACCGACTCCTACGTCACTGATTCCTATACGGACAGTATTGCTTTTCGAATAGTATTGGGCGGCAACGAATGCCCCGCGAGAAGAATCAGCGTGTTCCAATACGTTTCGAACAAGCTCACTCACGATATATTTAAGAGGTTCTGCATGAATTGGTGCGAGATGAAGGAGAGGAATCATTTCTGTAATGAAACGCGTTAAGGAAGTAGAGTCTTTTATCTGAGTAAGGGGAATGAAACGTCCACTCGAATCGTGTTCAGTCATGATGATTCCTGAGTCAATCTCCAAAAACTCAAACAATCGCATCCGTTCGAAATAATGACGCGATTTCGCTTCAAGTGCTTCGCAATCAATTTTCTCTCTCGGCACTGTTTGTCCTAGAGCTGCGATCATAGTGAGCACAATTGGATGTACGGAAATCCATTTCTTGTTTGCGGTTATGAGAAGTTCTTTTGGATTACTCGGATCAAATCTCCGTAAAAATGAATCGAGATTTCCTAAGAAAGCGCTATTGGGGAGATTTATCCTCATACGGCTTATATTACCGGGAATTATAGATTTATGCAATTCCCGGTAGTGTGTGGTACTATGTATTGAAGTGTCCGGGTGAAATCAAGGTCAACATCATCCGCGAAAACCGCGTGGTTGAATTTGCCCGCTAACTTTATAAGATTTCTATAACTTGCATAACTTTATAAAGTTTGGTAGTATGGGTTTTATGACCATACGGCAGAAATTAGAAATTATCCAGAAGATGCTGGGACTAACCCAGACGAAGCTCGCCGCGAAGTTCGGCGTATCTTTTGCCGCCTTCAACAGTTGGTGGACTGATAAATCCACACCGCGGTCAAAGATGCAGACCGCTATAAATGAGCTTTTTTTGGAAGTGACGGGGCAAAAAATAATTCCTGCCGACCAGCTCACCGCAAAGAAGCAGGTGTTACAACAAAGGTCGAAAGCACACAGAAGCCTCATTAATAGAATTCTGGATAATCCAGATATTCGGGATCAATTTATTCTTAAGCTTACCTACCACAGCAATCGCATCGAGGGGAGTACGCTCTCCGAACCTGATACTGCTGCGGTTCTTTTTGACAACGTTGCACTGCCAAACAAAAGTTTGACCGAACAACTGGAAGCAAAGAACCACCAAACCGCTTTGAATTATCTGTTTGATCACGTTGCAAAAAAAGAAAAAATTAACGAAGCATTGGTACTAAAACTTCACAGTATCCTCATGAACGGTATTCGTTCGGACGCCGGCACATACCGCAATCATGCAGTGAGAATCATCGGCGTTCATTTGCCGACGGCGAATTATATGAGCATTCATACATTGATGCCAAAAGTAATGGCTTGCGCCGTCAGAAAGACGAAAGATATTGTCGCGCTATCCGCTAGTGTCCATAGCAGATTTGAACAGGTGCACCCTTTCTCTGATGGCAATGGCCGTGTCGGTCGTCTACTTATGAATGCAATGCTTCTTAATGCAAATTTTGCTCCAGCGATAATTCGCCAAGAGAATAAACAACTGTATTATACATATCTCTATAAAGCGCAGATTAAAGAAGACCAAAGCCAGTTAGAGGATTTCTTTTGTGAAGCGGTCATAGACGGCTTCAAAATTCTGGAACGGACGGACACACGTTAGTCGCCACACAAGTCGGGCTGTCTCTCAAAGATTTTCTGAAGCTGTAAGAGTAATAAAAACCCGGCGCGTACGCGCCGGGGCCCCAAGAGTCGAGGCTATTCCACTCGTGCCGACCTGCGGACTTGCAGGTCATGTGCCCGGATCTCCGTCCGCGCGGCCCGTTTCACAGGCAGTGGGCGCACTCGTGGCGGGTCCTTCTCCCGCTTTTTCTGCGGGACATTTGTGGCTACCATTACTCTCACCTCCTTTCTCTTGCAGTTAGACTTCTTTGAGAATAAGTTGATCGAGATCTTCGAGATACTCCCCCACCTTGATGTTGAAGCCGAGCGAGGGGAATGGTTCCGTCGGCTGCGGATAGTAGTACCAGCGTTCCGGCTGTGTTGAAGCGACGATACCGAGCCATCCGGCGGATTCAATGCGTTCTCCTGCCAGCCCACTTTCAAGCGTAGCCACGAGCTCTGTAACCACAGCTCTCGCATCCGGCTCGGACAGTCCAAGCACGAGTGGCAACTTCTGTTCTGTTTCGACAATCGTGTAACCGACCCGAAGGAATCCAAGCGCCATTCGTTGCGACAACTCCAAGCCCGTAGAATCAGCCTGTGCCGCAAGGAGCCAGATTCTGAAACCAGATCCCATAAGTCTTGATTGCAGATCCGTGTCCCCGCCCTCTCGGTCAACACTTGTGGAAGGAAACGCGATGTTGGTGACCAACCAACCCAGCATCGACGCGTCGGTGTCGAGCCCTATACGGCGAGCGTCGACCTCGACATCCCACTCCCGAAAATCTATCTCGCCTCTCCCGGCATTGACCATTGCGTTATACAGCGGTCGAAGCATGGAGGACTGAAGGATAAACGGGAGGTTCTTTTGCTGCTGCTCGGATAAGAACCGAGCGGTTGCGACGTCGTGAGAGTTCGGGAAATGCATGAGCAACAGACGCGCGTTAATGCCGGCTTCTCCGAGCACTTGCACTGCGTTCTTGCTTGCGCTTGATACGGCGCGTTTCTGCACTGCATCGAGCACCTCCTGGTCCATTGTCTCCACGCCGATTGACAGCGTGTGGCAACCGGCCACCGTAAGACGCGGCGCAATTTCCCTCGTTACGTGGTCACAACGTGTGATCCCCCACCACCCAAACTCCGGATGACGAGATTTGACTCCCGCAAGCAGTTCCAGAAGCACCGCGGTCTTTTTCTTATGCAACCCGAGAGTCGAGTCGATGAGGTAGTTATTAGTGACGCCGTGCCGGAGCAGAAACTCCGCCTCATCTGCGACTGTACGTGGCTCGCGATACCGCACACCGACAAGCTCACCGCGGATGGCACAGTAGGTACAGCCATACGGACATCCCCGCATCATCTCGAGGAGCCCCATCGGCTGTAGGCCGAGGTAACGGTACTTCTGCACGTAGCTCGCGAAGTCAAACGTGCCATTGACCGTGTACAACGCTTCCGCGCTGTACCCGTCAAGCATTTCGCGCTGTGTGCTCCCGACGACTCCTTCTCTGGTGCACATGCCGGGGACGTCCCGTTTGCCGGAGTCGAGTGCAGAAAGTAGCTGGGGTATCTCAACGCCGTCGCCAGCATAGAAGATATCTGCGGTGATCTGTTCGAGCGCATTTCCCCGAACGAGATTCATCGCCCCACCACCAACCACAATCGGTACCGAAGAGATCTTTCGTATCGACTTGGCGACATGCCGGACGATATTCCCTTGTGCCACCGTTGGCCAAATAAGGAACACTGCCGTGTGTGTGCCGCCGAGACGCCGTGCGACCGCCTCTTCAACCGCTCGCTCGGGATTTTCAGGATTGCTGAAGGCCACGAGGTTGCAATCAAGAAGCTCTACACTGACTCCGGCGACGATGAGCCGGTACGCAACTTCGAACAAAACTCGAGGAACCATCAGTCCTTCGAGTGACCCCGGCCCCGACAACTTTCTGACATCCGCATAGCTAGATGTATTGCACGCCAGGACGCATAAGATTCGCATGATCATCTCCTTAGTTTTGAAAAGGTCTTCCAACAGCATTAGGCATCTTTTACGAAGGACAGTCAAAAATATCTTACATAAACGGAAAGATATCTCTATTATGTTGCGTATTCAGTAACTTTATGTAATATAGAAGTTGTAAGAGATTTACGACAATTTCATGGAGATAAAAGATGTCCTAGCGCAGTTTAGCCTTACCGAGAAAGAGTCCTCGATCTATCTTGCTGCGCTTGAGTTGGGTACTACGACCGCGGCGGCTATTGCAAAAAAGGCCGGAATCCAGCGCACGCACTTCTACGATATATCCGAAAGTCTTATTACTGCAGGCTTTTTGCAACGAGTTTCTAAAGAGAACAGACGACTCTACTCTGCTGCTGATCCCGAAACGCTTATTGAAATTGAGGAAAAGAAAATTGAAAAACTGAAGAAGACTCTTCCCGAGTTTAAGGCGCTCTACAACACCTCCGGCAAGAAGCCGAAGATAACCTACTATGAAGGGCGAAGTGGCATCGAACAAATTAACGACGATACGTTACGGTATAAAGGCGAATCGGTCGCATTCACAACTCCTCGGTTCGTCTCCTTCCCGAGTAGGAGTACGGGGAAAGCATATATCGAGAAGCGTGTTGCTATGGGTAATCATGTGCGCGTGATTGGAGAGGACGCTCCAGAGATTCGCGAACTACAGGGGAAAGATGAAGAAGAACTAAGAGAGACAAGGATATTATCTAAGGACATATTTCGTTCGGAAATAGAAATTGGCATGTATGGAAGCAAGGTTTTCATTATTGATTACAAGGAGCAATTTGGATTCATCATTGAGGACACAGAAATTGCCCGCGTTATGAAGATGATTTTCGAGATTGTCTGGGGCCGATGGGAGAAATCGTAGTGATTTCGCGTTATCCACGTGAGGTTGGCAAGGGTATTGCGTAATATGGCGCATTTCCTATACTTCTTTGCAACCCGCCCTCTGTAGGCTGCGGGATTAGCAGCTAGCAGATATTTATGAACAAAGCAGATATCGTAGACAAGGTACATGGCGTTCTCGGCACCACCAAGGCCGACGCCGAGCGCGCTGTCGAGACGGTCATTAACTCTATCGTTTCCAGCCTCAAGGGTGGGGACGAAGTGTCGGTTGCCGGTCTCGGCATCTTCGCGACGAAGGCGCGCCCAGCGCGCCAGGGCAGGAATCCCCGCACCGGCGAGACGATTCACATCAACGCTTCTCGCACCGCGAAGTTCCGCGCCGCGAAGGCGCTGAAGGACGCGGTGAAATAAGTTTTTCGTGCCAAACACAGCGCGGCGCCTCTGGCGCCGCGTTGTTTTCTTATATCAACCAAGGAACACCGACTATTTGGGCGTTTGCCTCCTCTACCTCGCTCTTGATTTTTTCAAAAGTAACAAGCAACGCCCGGTATCTCTCCAGTTTTTGTGTAGGGGTGTCTCCACTTGTGTCTATCTCGGCAACATTGAAATCGAAAAAATATCGAACAGCGAGCTCTCCTCCCGGTGAGCCAAGCTGCAAAAGCTTCCCGAGCTCTGGGTAACTTATAGACAATCGTCTACGTACTTCAGAAGTTTGTTCCTCCAATAGTGCCACACGAATCTGATCAAAAGGCTTGCTCGCCTGCCTCGCTATTTTCTCAATCTGCTCCCTTATGGCGGAAATTTTCTCTTCGTCGCTCTGTTCTCCTGACGGAGCCCGTGTCCCCCCTGGCGCGTTGATGCTCATAATGGTATTACTGTACCACTATTTAATTTCTTTCGCGTTCCCCCACACAACATCAAAGATTGGCCGCAAAGCGGCTACGATATCTGCCGACTCTATGACCACAACAAAAGGTTTTTCTCCGAGGCTGGTAATCGCGAGCTTGTTTTCATAGATCGAGAAGTCCATCTGCGCCCCACGGAGTGCCGACCATATGCGCACCTGATAGAGAGACCTCTAACGGCAGAACAAGTGCGGCAATTTGCCAAAGAACTTGGATGCAAGGAAAAGAATGAGCTTGTTCTCGGTAATTATTATCTTGGAGCCAGGTTACCGGACAGGACGATATTCGAATGCAATGACGTGATGGTTAATGAATTCCACATGCGCTTCTTGTTCGCGAGAAAGCACGAAGACGAGTGGAAGCCGATAATCAACGAACTGAGGAGATAGTCATGTCGCAAACGAGTGCAGAATCCCGGGAGAGCTGGGTGGCGGTGGGAGCGGACGGAGAAGAACATCTGTTCGTGCATTGCGGGAGCTGTAATCAACCGTATGAATCGTCACGGAAAGTACTTCGGGTGAGTGAGGAGGATTACGCAAAGCTAGAGAGGCTGAATAGTTTGGCTACAGAGGAGGCCATAAATGGCAGCTCTGTGATCGCGGCTTTATTCCTACTCACGTTTGTGGAACTTTTTTGTGTTCTGGAACTATTCTCGGACCTCAAAGTCCAACTTATGATATCGGGTGGTACGATTTTACTTTTGGTCATGCTCCTGTGTTGGTCCCGTGTGTGTTCGCAGCAACAAGAAAAAAAGTGGCAACAGAAAGAAGAGATTCTCTTTCGCTACGGAGCAAAAATCGAGGATAATTATCTCACCCTGCCACCGAAGTCCGAATACGACTGATGTCAGGTCGAACTTCAAGCCCGCGCTACGCGCGGGCTTTTTCTATCTCAAATATCTCTTCTTTAACTCCTATGCTATATTACATTGTATTATGAGATAATATATTATTATGGCGACCACGGAAATTGAGAAGGACACGGTAACATTCCGAATCCCAACACAAAAGCGCACGGAACTTGACCGAGTTGCAGACGGATTATTGCGCGACCGAAGCTTTGTGTTAAACGAAGCGGTAGATGCCTATCTTGATACGAAACGTTGGCAAATAGCCCATGTCGAAGGAGGACTCAAGGACGCAAAAGCTGGCCGATTTGCAAGCGCGCGAGATGTCGAGCGTGCCTACAAGGGTGAATAGAATCATGCGTATACGGTATACAGAGACGGCATTAGCTGACATACATTCGGCATTTAATTATCTCGCGCGAGAAGCAGATGGGCGTATTGCAATAAGTGTTCTTGTGCGCGTGCAGAGTGCCATACAATCTCTCGGTGATTTCCCGGAACAAGGTCGAGACGGACGAGTCGTCGGCACGAGAGAATTGGTTGTCCATAAAACTTCCCTGATTACCGCATATCGGATCGTGAAGAATGAAGTGCAGATTCTCGCGCTTATCCATAGTTCTCGCCGTTGGCCGGACACCTTTAAGTAAGATACTTCTTTTTGTTTAACTTTGTCGGCAGGTAACTTTCGTCATCGTACTTTTCGTACCCTTTGCCGTAATCCAATTCCTTCATCAGCTTGGTGACGGCATTACGGACTTTTTTTGGGATGGGGAGATTGCCGTGTGTTTGCACATCGGCTTGGGCCGCGCGGAGCGCGTCGTAGGCGGAGCGGTCTTTCTTCGCGCCTGCGAGATAGGCGACGCCGTGGGCGAGATTGATGGCACATTCTGGGTAGCCAATAGTCTCGCAGGCGCGGAATACCGCGTTTGCTACTACGAGCGCGGTGGGCTGGGCGAGCCCCACATCTTCAGAGGCGAATATGACCATTCGGCGCGCGATAAAGAGCGGGTCCTCTCCCGCCTCCACCATCCGTGCGAGATAATACATCGCCGCGTCCGGCTGTGACGCACGCATGCTTTTTATAAATGCAGAAATAGTGTCGTAGTGCTCCTCTCCCTTCTTGTCATACCGCAAGTGCGGCGACTCGAGCGCTTGATTCAATGTCTCGACGGTCACTGCTCCATACAAACTTTGCGCCCCCTCCATCATCCCGAGCGCTTTGCGTGCGTCTCCGCTTGCATAGCCCATGAGCCAATCAAAAGCATCTTTATTCACCTTTATCTTCGTGCGCTTCACAATCGCGCGGAGCGCTTCTTCAGAGAGTGGCTCGAGTACGAATACGCGACAGCGTGAGAGAAGTGCAGAAATAATTTCGAACGACGGATTCTCGGTCGTCGCGCCGATGAGTGTTAATTCCCCACTCTCGACATACGGTAACAGGAAATCCTGCTGGCTTTTATTGAACCGATGTATCTCATCTAAAAACAATACTTTGTTTTTACCCTTCGTAGCCTTTGGCGAAGTAGGGCTCACTATCTTTCTGATATCGTCTTTCCCAGCAGAGACCGCCGAGAGCTCAAAGAGTTCTGCGTCAAGCGCACGCGCATAGATTCTAGCGATGGTCGTCTTGCCTGTCCCCGGCGGGCCCCACAGGACAAATGAGAAGAGATGTTTCTTTTCTACCGCAACTCGGAGCGGCTTCCCTACTCCCACAAGGTGTTCCTGCCCGACGACATCATCAAGCACCTGCGGTCGTATTCTCGCGGCGAGAGGTTCCATCTGTCTATGGTACTCCTCTCTCGAAATTTTGTGCGGACGGCGGGAGTCGGACCCGCGCTGATTGCTTGGAAGGCAACCGTCATACCGTTAGACCACGTCCGCTGATAATGCAAAGATACCATTTTTGGGTTAGCGTATGAAGATGAAGCGCTTTGTCCCGCACTTGGGTATTGTCGCCGCTCTGGCGGCCAGTCTACTCGCGGTTGCCTTCGCAAACAGAGTCTCTCTAGGATTGTTGCCTACCCCGAGTATCTCCACAGTACCCCCGACCCTTTCTGTAGTGCCCGGACTCGCATTGCCCCTTATCGCGCTCTCAGGTACTGAATCCACGACAAACGTATCGGCAGCTCCTGAAGTTCAGAATATACCGGCACCGGAAAAGACAGCTTCAACGTTTAAAAAATCGACACCCACCGCCTCATCTGTGCCGGTCGCAACGCCGGTTTCTGCGCCCACGAACCCCGCACCCCATGCGAAATCACAGGCGCAATTAAATGCAGAATTGGATGCAGCCGCATCGACCGTGCGTAGCGCGCTGGTAAACATCATTTGCTATACCCCTACGGGAAGCCGCCTACACTCTATTTCAGGCAGCGGAGTATTCGTCGATTCGAAAGGGATTATTCTCACCAATGCGCACATCGCGCAATACTTCCTCCTCGCAGACCGTAGCGTAGAATGTACAATTCGCACAGGAAGTCCGGCAGTAAATAAATACGAAGCGGCGCTCATCTACATTTCGCCCGCGTGGCTCAAGGCGAATCCAAATGTGCTCACAAAAACTGCACCAAGTGGGACTGGTGAATACGACTTTGCGCTCATTGCGATTACAAAGAATGTCGACAGGAATCCTCTCCCCGATATATTTCCCTCAATACCACTCGCAACACTTCCCCCCATGACGGGTACTCCAGTAGTGATCGCTTCCTATGGTGCTCAGTTTCTAGAGCAAAGCCAAGTACAATCTGCCCTTTTCCCTACTGTCGTCTTTGGATCAGTGAAGGATATCTTCACCTTCGCAACGAATACGATTGATGTGCTCGCGCTCGGTGGCTCGGCCGCTGCACAAGAAGGTTCTTCTGGTGGCGGTGTTGCAAGTGCGTCTGGCGAGCTTGTGGGTACTATCACGACGAGCACGACCAAGGGCACCACCGACACCCGCTCTCTAAGTGCCATCACCGCGTCCTATATCCGTGCCGAGTACGCAAGCGAGACAGGGAGCGCACTTGACCTCCTGCTTGCCCAACCAACCGCAACTTCTATCGCCAACTTCGCACAAAGAATCCCCGAGCTCGAAGCGATCATTACCGCACAGTTACACTAAAAAGAAGAAAGCTGTTAGAGTGGTACGAACGGGCCGGAGTATGCCGGTAGTACACCTGCTTTGGGAGCAGGCAGACCGAGTTCAATTCTCGGCGGCCCGAACGTAGTGAGGAACGAGAATTGAAAGCCGGAGCGCGACGGTGCGAGGCGGGGTCGCGCAAATTTCTAGCAAGAAATTATGCGTGACCAGTCTCGGCGGCCCGACAAATATTCATTATACGATTTGGGGCAGGTAGTTAACCCGTGCGATACCGTCTCTGCGGCGCAACCACACGAGGCACCCATCTACCTGCCACTCCCCCTCCCATTTTTTCTCAAGGACATACCACTCCCCTGTCCGAGCGACTTTCCGCACCTTCGCTGCATGCAGATTCAATGATGGATCATACACATCTTCTCCCTTATTTTCTGCAAGAGGAAATTCTTCAGCAAGCACTG